>RDXT01000735.1 GCA_004292985.1 Bacteroidota bacterium | reverse complement strand
GTAAAACTCAGGGTCGAAGTTGGCACTGCTCAGGTTTTCGAGGACCTCTTCGATATGCGTGCCTTTTTCGATCCAGTGGCGGCACACCGCCTCGCGGTATCGGATGCCCATGACATTAAACCCGAGGATGCGGCCTGTGCTTTCCTCATAGACCAGCCGGATGGCTTTGTGCTCCTTTGGATGCTGCCAGTAGAGGTGTTTTTCGCCTTCGCGAACCGTATTGCCGACCTGTCCATAGACCTGGTACTCCATATCTATAAACTTGGCCGAGTTAAACCAGGTGCTTTGTTTGAAAGGCGTGGCGTTGCCGCAGAGGGTTTTTGCCAGTACCGGCCCCATGAGTTTGCCAGTGTACCACACGGCCTCGATAGCCCTGCGGCCTGCGATGGGTTGCCGCAGCTCGGCGCAGTCGCCTGTGGCATAAATGTCAGGGACATTGGTTTGCAGGTATTCATTTACCAGAAACCCGCGCCCGGTTTCGATCCCAGCCTCTTTTGCCAGGTCAATATTGGGGCTAACACCCACCGTGATGCCCACAAACTGACAGGGAATTTCTTCGCCCGCTGTCGTAACTACCGCCCGCACATAGCCCTGCTCGTCACCCAGAATCTCTTTCAGCTCCGTCTGCAGACGCAGGTCTATGCCTTGTTGCCCCCGGATTTCTGCATTGATGAGGGCCGACTCTTCGGGGGGTAATACATTGGCCCAGAAGCTCTTCTCGCGCACCAGATATGTCACGGGGATATGGCGGCTGTGCAGCATTTCGGCCAGTTCGATGCCGATCAGGCCCCCGCCTACAATCACCCCTTGTTTGATCCGGGGGGTATGTGCCTGCAAGGCTTCGAGGTCCTGCTTGCTCACCATGCCCTGCACCCCTTTGAGGTCCTGCCCCGGCCAGCCGTAGCGGTTGGCACGCGAGCCTGTGGCCAGCACCAGCTTGTCGTAGGCGAGCACGCTGCCGTCGGAGAAGTAAAGGGCCTTGCCCACCGGGTCTATCCGCTCCACCTGCTTTTGCATGAGCTGGATGCGGTTTTTGCTCCAGAAATGCGTTTCGTAAGGCTGGGTGTGCTCGAACTTCATATGCCCCATATACACGTACATCAGGGCGGTGCGCGACCAGAAATAGGCTGATTCAGAGGAGATTACCGTGATCTCGTGCTTGCTCAGCTTTCGCACGTGGCGGGCGACCGAGATACCGGCAATTCCATTTCCGATGATGACGATGTGCATAGGTGTGTAGGGTAGGAATAGGAGGACGTGTGACAAAAGCTATTGCATGATACGAAAATATCTGCCGCCATAAAATGCTTTTCGCTACTCGTTCAGCCGCCAGTCGTAGTCTATATGGCTCACTTTCGCATCGGGTGGCAGGGTCACAGGCGCGTAGCGGTTCACAAAGTCAATGAGGCTGCCTTCACGGGTAAAGTCGCCCCGGAACCATAGCAAAATGGAAGAGAGTTCCGCTTTTTCAGGCGTAAAATGGTTGCGGGTGCTGTCGGCAAAAAAGCGGCGGGTCTGGTCTTCGAGCTGGCTTTCGATCTGCTGGGCCGTATAGGCTTCGCTGCGCAGCACCGGGCAGGAAACGGAGGCACAATTGATCGCGAAGTGAATCCGGGGTTCGTGAAAGTCCTCCCGCAAAATCCGGTGCTCGATCTGTCCGAGGCTGATGGGCTCACCCCCGATGCGGAAAAGCGGCTTGTCCCAGATCGTGGCAATGAGGTTGATGTCATTAAGCTCACGGATGCTTTTCAGGGGATAATGATCCAGGATAACCCTGATAGTGAAGGCATTATACGCATTGATCCAGTAGGCGAGCGAGTCTGCGCGGCTCCATCCGGGCGCCGGGGCATGCTGGTCGAGCAGCGCGAGGTAGGTATCGAGGCGGTCCCTGTCCTCCAGAAATCCGCGGTAGTTTACCCGGCCATCGTCGCTGGCATATTGGCGGAGCAGGCTGTCCCAGATCGCGTGGCTGGGGGGCGGGAGCTGTCCTTGCATAAGCTTTGGGGGTTTTACGTAAAAAACAGAGAGGCAGCCCGCGAGAGCGAGCAGGAGGGCAGCCAGAAGAAAAAACCGGACATAGGGGCGCATGGACATGAAATTACCCAAACATACGAAAAGCAGGCGTAAGACAGATGTCCGCTACCCGACACAAGCGATGGAAAGCAGGCCTTGCTTTATCATAAAAAACCTTTTAATATTACCTCACAATAAAGGACACAAGGCACACTCTTGATTTTTGTTTCACTCAAAAATCAATGACTATGAAACGGCTGTGCTTTTTTCTCATTCTCAGCTCCCTTTTCCCCGGAGCTTTCTCCCAATCGCTTCCCAAAATTGGCGTTCTCAGCCTCGATGTGCTTCAGATAGAGGCAGATCCGATGGTGCTGGGCAATGCAGTGCGCCTTCAGCTGATGAAAGGTGGTGGTTTTGAGGTGATAGACCGCTACGACATCCTCGAAATCCTGGGCGAATCGGGTGCCGATCCCCTCAGATGTTACAGCAAAAACTGCCTCATGGACCTGGCCACAAAGATCGGCGCGGATAAATTTATCTCCGGCTCGGTGGAGCGCATCGGCGGCAAACTGCTGATTAC
>RDXT01000734.1 GCA_004292985.1 Bacteroidota bacterium | reverse complement strand
TTGCAGGCAATTTCGCCCGGAAAGGGCTTCATGCTCACCTCTGTGGTGCCGATCTGCGCCAGACGACTGTCGCCTTCACTGAGCGTGATTACCTCTTCGCTTTCTTCCGAAGGGGCTTCTTCGCTGGCAGCTGCTTTTTCGGAGCCGCAGGAAGATACGAGTCCCAGGCCTGCAACAAGCAAAGCGAGGGAGAAGGGCCGGATATACAAAGTGTTGATTTTCATTGTGTTAATAGCTTAATTCTTGTAAACGGAAAAGGGCTTTCTGATGATCGTGCCAGGCGTCGAGGGCTGCGAGGCGGATGCGCAGGGTTTCATTGAGGTGAATGAGCAGTCCGAGATAATCCAGCTCTCCGGCCTGATAGGCGGCCTGGGCAATCCGGGCGATTTCATCCGCCTGGGGCAGGGCCTGCTCCTGATAGTAAGCGTAGCGCCCGCGGCTTTCAGCCACCTGTGCCTGCCGCAGGAGATACTCCTGTTTCATCCGTTGCTGCTCATACTCCCAGAGGCTCAGGGACTCCTCGGTCCGCAGCCGGGCGCTCAGCACCTCAGCCCGCCGGGGCACAAACCAGAGGGGAAGAGATACCCCCACCAGCACACCGTTAAATCCGCTGACTTTTTCGAGTGACTGGGTGAAATACCCCACACTCAACCCCGGACTGATCAGCCGCTGCTGAAGGCGGGCCTCTGCCTGCTGCTTCTGCCATTGCGATTCGTACTCGGCCAGCAGCGGATGCCCTGTAAGCCGGAGGCTATCGCCTTGTTTATCAAGGGTTTGAATATCGAGAGCTTCATAGACGGGAAGCATGCTGTCGCCCAAAATCTGCCGCAGGTAGCCCAGAGCGCTGACTTCTTCGGCTTCGAAACGGCGGATTTCCATGCTCAATGCGGCCATCTGCTGCCGGGCGCTCAGCCATTCGAGTTTGCTGCCTTCGCCGCTTTCGTACCTTGTGCGGGCCGCCTCTCCGAAGCGCCGGTAAAGGCTGTCCATCTCCCGGAGGAGCATGATTTTGGCGCGCGGAAGCAGCCAGTCGCTGTAATGGCTCCTGACAGTGCTGAGAAGCAAATGCTCGGCTTTGCGAAGCTGCGCTTCGGCGAGCTTTACTTCGGCTTCTTTTACGCTGCGTGCTGCACCCCAGGCCAGCGGTTGGCCGAAGTCCTGGCGCAGGGTCCAGAGCTGGTCGCGGGTCAGGGAGTTGATCTGGCCCTGCTGCCACTCGATCGTCGTCATCGGAAGCTGAATGGCTGTTTTTACGTGCACCTGCGCGGCCCTTACGTTCGTTCGCAATGCCTGGATTCCGGGGTTTTCGGCGAGGGCTTTTTCTTCGGCTGCTTTGAGGCTCAGGGTCTGGCCCTGCGCCAGGGGCATGCACAGCATCAGTAAGAGAAGCGTGGCAACTATGGGCGCTGCAGGTGGAGAAGGCGGCGTTTGCGGAGGGGTTTTTACTTTTTTCTCGCCAAATAAACTGTACATCACAGGCAACATGATCAGGGTAAGGAAGGTCGCTGTAATTAGTCCGCCAATCACTACGGTAGCGAGGGGACGCTGAACTTCCGCACCTGCGCTGCCGGAAATGGCCATGGGCAAAAATCCCAGCGAAGCTACCGAAGCTGTCATCAGTACGGGGCGCAGGCGGATGCGGGTGCCTTCGAGAATACGCTCGCGCACATCAGTGAAGCCCGCCTCTTTCAACTGGTTAAAAAAGGCAATCAGCACAATCCCATTTAATACCGCTACACCAAACAGGGCGATAAATCCGATCGCAGCTGAGATGCTGAAGGGCATTCCCCGGAGCAAGAGGGCGAAAATGCCCCCGATAGCTGCCAGTGGGATGGCTGAAAAGATCATCAGCACCTGCCGCATATTATTAAAGGTGAGAAACAGCAGGGCAAAGATGAGGAAAAGCGCAATCGGCACGGCCACAGACAGCCTTGTGCGGGCAGATTGCAGGTTTTCAAACTCACCGCCGTAGGAAAGGCTGTAGCCTGCGGGCAGCTTGAGCTTGCGATCGAGGGTTTCCTGTATCTCTTGTACCAGACTTTCCACATCCCGGTTGCGCACATTGATACCAATGGTGATTTTGCGCCGGGTATTTTCACGCGAAATGAGCATCGGCCCTTCTTCGTAGCGAATGTCGGCCAGTTCGGACAAAGGGATCTGCCCGCCTCCCGGAAGCCGCAGGGGCAACTGGCGGATGTCCTCGATGTGTTTGCGGTTCATTTCCTGAAAGCGGAGTACCAGATCAAAGCGCTTTTCGCCCTCAAACACCGTTCCGGCAATTCCTCCGGAAAAGGCGGTATTAAGCGCCTGGTTAATGTCGGCCACATTCAGGCCATAAAGTGCGAGTCTGTCGCGGCGGTAGCTGGCCACAATCTGCGGAAATCCTTCGGTACGGTCGAGCTTTACATCGGCAGCGCCGGGGATCGGACGAATCATTTGGCTGGCTTCTTCGCCCAGATCGGCCAGTTTCTGAAGGTCTTCGCCATACATATTCACGGTAACATCTGCCTTCGCCCCGGTAAGTAACTCATTGAATCGTAGCTCAATAGGCTGGGTAAACTCAAAGGAGGCGCCTTCTTTGGCCAGGGGTTCGAGC
>RDXT01000733.1 GCA_004292985.1 Bacteroidota bacterium | reverse complement strand
CAGTGGAACCGCTACGAGGGAGATATTTTTGCGCCTTTGGGCAAACTGCAACCCGGCGTGGTGATCTGGATCGAAAACAAGAGCGAAACCCGCGCAGACAGCCTCCGGGCAGGTTCTTTTGCCTTCACCGACCTCAAACCCTACCTCCGGACACGGGGCACCAAAGCCCTGCAATCCGAACTTTCGGTTAACTACCGCTTTGACCGGGAGTGGCTCGATGGCCTGATGCGCGACAAAAGTGAGGCATGGACCGCCACCTGGCAGATCAGCTACCGCCCCCGCCCCAACATCAACCTGCAGAATACCACCTCGTGGCGGCGGCTCGATGTGCGCGACTCTGCCTTTGCTGCCACGGGCCTCGACAATGCCCGCACCCTCAACGCCAACCTTCAGGCTACCCTCTCCGACAAAAAACGCATCATTTATACCAACCTCGTCTATGAAGCCAGCGCCGAGCAGGTAGCCCGCAGAGAAATCCGGTATATCGAAGTGAATCCCGGCCAGGGAGAATATGTGTGGCTGGATTCGCTCTACAACAACGACGGTATTCAGGACATAGAGGAGTTTCAGGTGGCAAATAATCCATTGACAGCCAACTTTTTACGCATTGTGGCACCTACGCGTGAGCTTTTCCCGGCGACCCGGCTCAGCGCTACCGGAAACCTTGTGATAGACCTCCGCAAGGCCCTGCCCGAATCCAAAAATCCGTGGCGGGAGATCCTGCGCAACTTCCGCTCGGTGAGCAACCTCCGCCTGACCCAAAACCGCAACCGGGGTGAAAACACCGTTTACCTGATCAACTTTTTCAATCCGCTGGGCGATACCAGCCTCCTCGATGCGAGCTACAGCCTGCGCCAGGATTTTGGCTTTTTTCAGAACAGTCCCAAGGGCGACCTGCGTTTTTCATTTGCCGATATACAGTCGCGCCTGTTTCTGACCACGGGCGACGAACTGCGCCGCAACCAGGGGGTCACATTTAGCCAGCGCCTCAATCTCAGCGATGCCCGCAGCCTCGAAGCCGATACCCGCCTGGGACAAAAATCCACCTTTGCAGAGCTGTTTCCCGCCCGCAACTTCGACATCCGCAGCATCGAGACCAAGCCCCGGATCAATTTTCAATTTAACCGCAAGCTGCGCCTGACAGCCGGATACGAGTATCTTTTCCGCCAGAACCGCCTCCCGGACGGCAATCCCGATGCATTTGTCCACATCCATAAAGTCGTTGCCGATGCCCGCTGGAATATTCGCGACCGAAACAACATCTTTACCCGCCTGGAACTCGTACACCTGAGACAAAGCGGTTTGCCGGGATTTTCGGCAGAATATGAGTTGCGGGAAGGTTTGCAGCCGGGAGCGAATGCAATAATTCGTATCTTCGCCACGTGGTATGTTCTGAGTAATGTCGAGTTGAGCGCTACGTATGAAGGCCGGATTACCGGTAAAACGCCCCCAATACATACGGGACGCTTACAGGTAAGAGCCCTTTTTTAACGAATAACAGCGATTACTTTCCAGTTACAAATGTTTTTCAGGTGTGAAATATCCCGTTACGAAAGCGATTTCGCCGGAATCATGCACAGAGAGACTATTAACTTTGTAACAATTGCTGTGTAAATCTTACAATTTGTTAATAATCGGCTTTTTTCAAGGTCTAATGATTGTTGTACATTTGGCGCAAAGGAATTCAAAATGAAAAGCGTATTACTGTTATTAGGGACGGTGGGATTTTCCTACATGCTGAACAAAATCCTGCTCCGCTTCTCACGCAATTTCGGAGTTGAAAGCCGTCAGGAGCAAACAGGCCTTGTCCGCTGGGCCAGCACGGCCAAACCGACCACCGGAGGTATTTCCTTTTACATTACCTTTCTGATTGGCAGCCTGATCCTGCTGATCGTTCGTCCGGATCAAAAAACAGGCTCCGACCTCTACATGGCGCTCTTCCTGAGTGCTACGCTGGCCTTTATGATCGGCTTTGCCGACGATGCCTACGGCACACACCCTTCCCTGAAGTTTTTAGGCCAGGTCTGCTGCGCCCTGATCCTGATCGGGTTCGGTATCCATATCCGCTTTTTCACCCAGGTAAATCCTGACCTTCTCCCGCTCGACTATCTGCTGACTGTCTTTTGGGTAGTAGGCATGATGAACAGCCTCAATATGCTCGACAACATGGACGGCGTAACAGCCACCATCGCCACCACCATCGTGGTGTCTGCGATGACCATGATTATTTCGATGTCCGGACTGAGCAATATCTTTTATGTGCTGGTCGCTATCGCGGGCGGATTTATCGGCTTCCTGTTCTGGAACTGGCGTCCGGCCAAAGTGTATATGGGCGACACTGGCAGCATGTTTATCGGCCTTGTACTCGCTTTTGTGGGTATCCTTTTCTTCTGGAACGTTTACTCCACACCCGACAATGTGTCCCTGATCCGCAGCGGCCTGATCCCGCTCATGGTATTTATCGTGCCGATTATGGATACGACCTTTGTGACTTTCGCGCGTCTTTCGCGTGGCCAGTCGCCTTTTGTCGGCGGTAAGGACCACCTCACCCACAACCTCGCCCGCATCGGCGTGCAGGAGCAGATGGTGCCCGTTACG
>RDXT01000732.1 GCA_004292985.1 Bacteroidota bacterium | reverse complement strand
ATGAAGAAGCGCAGCGCTCAGGAGCAGCCGTTGCCTGCGTGCCTGTGAAAGCGACCCTCCGGGAGCGCGTGTCCGAGAGCGAAAGCCGCACGGTGGACCGCAGCCGTTATTACGAAGTGCAAACTCCTCAGACCTTTCGCCTGGACCTGATTTTGCGTTGTTTTGAAGAGCGGCCCCACGACCAGTTCAGCGATGATGCGGGTCTGTGCGAGCATTTTGGACATGTGGTCACCATTTCACCCGGCAGCTACGACAACCTGAAGATTACCACGCCCGAAGATATGTTTGTGGCAGAGCGGCTCCTCGCAGCTCACATCTGAATCAGCGCCAGGGCAAGCCCCGCAATGACCCCGGTACCCAGCAGGATAGCAAAGCCCATCAGCAGCAGGAAGTATTTGGCCGCTGTCTTCATCCAGGACTGCCCGTAAAAATGCTTCATGGCGAGGTAGGTGTATCCCATCAGAATGGCGGGGAGCACAGCCAGCCAGTTGGCATCCGGGGCGATCTCTTTGAGCACTACCCGCAGGGAAAACAGCACAAAAAAGAAGCTGAAGGCATGCAGGCTAAAAACCAGGTGCTGGATATAATAGTAGTGGCGGCGGAAGTATAATCCCTTGAGGATCAGCGCAAAAAAGGGCAGGATAAAGAAAATAACATTGGGAAGGGTCTGGAGAAAGCCACCAATCAGCTTGCGGGCGAGCTCGGCGGGCTGCTCTTTCTGCTCGATGTAGAGGCGGATTCCCTTACGCACCATATAGCGCATGAGCAGGTTGTGCCGCTCGGATTCGGGCAACAGGGCCTGGGTCGAGTCATAGGCAGCGATAGAGGCGAAAGAAGTCACATCCACGTTTTCATCGCCAAATTGTATATGCAGTTTATTGCTTGTGCTGTCTGCGCTGGCCGCCGCTTCGCTTTCCGGGGTGTTATTTACATTTGCATTCAGCTCCGATCCGATATCGGAAATCGAAAAAAACAGCAGGAAGTAGATAAAACTCGATGAAAGATAGAGCCGCAGGGGATTGTAGTAGCGGGCGCGGCGGCCCAGGAAGTATTCACGGGTGAGGAAGCCGGGGCGGGTCAGCAGGGGCAGGAGGCTGGAGAAAAATTTGCCATTTACATTCAGCAGGCTGTCCCACAGCTCGTGCAGCAGCTCTCCCATCGTTTCTTCGGGGGGCAGATTCTGCTGGCCGCACACGTGGCAATAGGCTCCCTGGAGCTGTGAGGCGCAATTGAGGCAGACCGGGCTTTCGCTAAGCTTTCTCATATACACGAAGATGCGTAAATTTAGCAATTCCCAAGCAGGTATTTGTTAATATTGCAGTCCTATTTGCTACTAATGGTTCGTAACATTCTGATCCACTAACCCCGAGTACATGAATCCGGCAGGAATCCTCTATTTCGCAATCTTCGGCCTGGGCTTCGCAGCATTTAAAGCTGGCCAGTATAAACTTTTTGAAAAAGCAGGCGAAGCCGGCTGGAAAGCCCTGATTCCGGTGTACAACTGGGTGATCTGGCTGAAACTAACCGGCAAACCTGTGTGGTGGGTGGCTCTGATGCTGATTCCCATTGCAAATGTGCTGGTATTTGTGTCTCTCCTCATAGACCTCGCGCGCGCCTATGGCAAACACAGCCTGGGCCAGCATGCGGCGGCACTGCTGCTGCCTTTTTACTTTTTTCCGAAGATCGGTTTCGATCCGAAGGTGAAATATGAAGGCGTACCTGAACTGCAAAAAAACCAGCCGAAGAAAAGCGCTCTCCGCGAGTGGGGCGATGCGATCTTGTTTGCAGGTGTCGCGGCGCTGATCATCCGCACCTTTTTCATCGAGGCATTTATGATCCCTACCAGTTCGATGGAGCGGACCATGATGGCGGGTGACTTTTTGTTTGTGAGCAAATACCACTATGGCACCCGCATGCCGATGACTCCGCTGGCTGTGCCTTTTGTGCATAATAAAATTCCGCTTTTCGGCCTCAATCTGCCTGCCTATACCGATGTGGTGCAGTTGCCTTATTTCCGTCTGCCCGGCATTCAGAAAATCAAGCGCAACGACATTGTGGTATTCAACTATCCGGCCCACGACATCCATGACCTGCGCGACGGTGCGGGGATGGTTAAGGCCGTTACCCTCAAGGAAAATTACATCAAACGCTGGACAGCACGAAATAACCCGCACAATCAAACAAATAACGATCGTCTGAGGCCTCGGTCGGCTCGTTCTCTCATAAATTCACCTTTTTAACTGTTAAAACGTACCCACTGCAAACCACTTCGGAATTCTTCCGAATTCTAGTCATACTCCAATGTCCAACGAGTTTCATTGAGTCCTTAGAAAGAGCATCGACTTCGCGATGCAGCGCTGTTCTCGGATTCGAGTTGCCCACGTCGAAAAAAAACCAAAATACATTATACCAAAAACTCGATTTCTATTAATCCAAGTGACTTTCCCGTCCCCACGCGTCCCCAGAACACTCACGCAACACTGTCATACAGTCGCGCCATCGTCTCCACAAATGGTTGCCAAGCTCTGGCTTTCGCCATCATTCCGCTGCGTTGCTTCAGTTTTCAACTAGTCAGTGAAGTGCGGACACAGAAGCAAGTAAGCAGAC
>RDXT01000731.1 GCA_004292985.1 Bacteroidota bacterium | reverse complement strand
CAGGAGCTTTCGCTCGAAGAACCCATCGCAAACTCGTCGCAGCCCTGCCTGCCAATGACAATCGCACCTGCATCGAGCAGACGCTGCAGGGCAGTCGAGGTGATAAGCGACTCAAAGCCTTTCAGAATGCGCGAAGAGGCTGTAACGCCATGACCTGTGTGGCATATCACATCTTTTACGCCCAGAAACAGACCTGCAAGCGGGCCTGTTTTGCCCTGCCGGTGCTGCTCGTCGAGCCGGGCAGCGGCGGCACGGGCCTCCGCTTCATACACTTCGATAAAGGCATTCAGCTCGGGCCGCGCTGCGATGCGCGATAAATAAGAATCCGCCAGCGTGCTGTAGGTAAGCACGTCGGCGGACAAGTCCCGCTGGATCTCAGCCAGCGTCCGATAGTCCTTCACAAAGGGATCAATCATCTAAGCGCTTCACTTCCTCCTTGATAGAGGATGTTTCCGTTTCAATCTCCCGCTTGATCTCGCGGGAAGCATCTTTGAATTCACGGATGCCTTTACCCAGGCCGCGTGCAAGTTCAGGGATTTTTTTTGCCCCAAAAAGCAGCAGGATCGCCAGAAATATCAGCACCCATTCACTTCCACCTGGCAGCATAGTCGTTAGTTAAGTGTTATGAGCAATTCGGTCTGCAAATATAAGACTCCCGAAAGAACCTTACGTTTAGTTGTTATAAAAATAATCTTCAGATTTTTTTATCCAAAGACTTCCTTCTACAAAGATATAGGATTTGGATCGGAAAAAAAGGTTTTATTTTGAAATGCAGGTAAGGCGGCAACAGATTTGCATATTAGCTGCCTGTAACGCGAACTTTGACGCTACATGCGGATACCTTATTTATATCTATACTTCCTGCTGGCCGGGGCGCTAAGTCTCCCGGCAGGTCTCTCTGCGCAAATGGCTGAGGCGCGGCTCCAGGCCGCCAAAAACCAGGTGCGCATCGGCGAGGCATTGGATGTGACGCTGCTGAGCCAGTATGAGTCGGGCCTGCGTTTTCTGGGGGTGTATCTCCCGGATACGCTGGGGGCCTGGGAGTTGCTGGGCCGTAGTCAGGCGGACTCTACCCAGACAGCCAACCTGATTTTGAAGAAACAAAAGCTGACGGTGATCTGCTTCGACACGGGTATGCAGCGGATTCCTCCGGTACGGATCGAGTATCTTCAGACCAATGGAGATACGCTCACCGTGTTTACCAGCGGCCTGGGCATACAGGTATTTCCGGTGCCCACCGACCCAGGCCAGCCGCTGCGCGACATCAAAGAGATTATCGCGGAGCCTGCTACGCTGGCCGACTATCTGCCCTGGATTCTGCTGGCTGTCGGGATTATAGGCGCGGCACTGGGCCTTTTTCTCTATTTCCGCAAGAAAAAACCGAAGCCCGAAGTGCCGGCCCGCCCGGCAGCCCCGCCGCTGGCCCCTCATATCTATGCCCTGGACCAGCTTACCCGGATAGAGCAGGAGCGGCCCTGGCGTGTGGACGTGAAAGCCTATTATGTATCTCTGACCGATATTCTCAGAGGCTACCTCGATCAGCAGTTCCAACTGCCTGCGCATGAGATGGTTACGGATGAAATTCTGGAAGGGGTGCGCAAGGTGAGTCCCGACCCTGAGCTTGGCAAGCTGCTGAAGGATGCCCTTTTTCTCGCAGATATGGCTAAGTTTGCACGTCAGGAGCCGCAGGAATCCGAAAACGTCGCTGCCCTGGAGGCCATCCGCCAGTTTATCACCCGCAGCGCGGCGCTGGGGAATGCGACATCTGAAACACCTACTAACCCCACAGGCAACGCATGATCAGCAACCTGAGCCGACTGGAATTTGCATCGCCCTGGGCGCTGGGCCTGCTGGCCCTGCCTCTGCTGATGGTTTTGTGGCAGGTTTGGCGCTACAATAGCCTCTACCCTACCCTGCGCATTCCCGGATTCGGGGCCATCGCAGCAAACAAAAGACCTTTGCGGGGTTTTGTGAAAAAATACCTTTTTGTGCTGCGTGCCCTGAGTGTGGCGCTGCTGGTAGTAGCCCTGGCCCGCCCGCAGATACCGCTCCGGGAAGAAGAAATAGCAACCGAGGGCATAGATATCATCATGTCGGTGGATATTTCGGGCAGTATGGAGGCCCTCGATTTTAAGCCAAACCGCATGACAGCGGCCAAGGCAACGGCACGCACTTTCATTGAAAGCCGCCAGAATGACCGCATTGGGCTGGTGGCCTTTGCCGGAGAGAGCTTTACCCAATGCCCCCTGACGGCAGACCATGACATGCTGATCCGCCTCTTAGACGAACTGCAAAGCGGTATGCTCGAAGCGGGCACGGCCATCGGATTGGGGCTGGCAAATGCGGTGATCCGCCTCCGGGAAAGTCCCTCCAAAAGCAAGGTGATCATCCTGCTTACCGATGGCGACAACAATGCCGGAGCCGTGGATCCCCTCACAGCCGCCGACGCCGCCAACCAGTTTGGCATTCGCGTATATACCATTGGCGTGGGTAAAAACGGTATGGCGCCTTTCCGGGTGCAGGATTTATTTGGCAACTATGTGGAGCAATTTCAGGAAGTGCGGCTCGACGAAGCCCTATTACAGGAAATTTCGGCCAAAACGGGAGG
>RDXT01000730.1 GCA_004292985.1 Bacteroidota bacterium | reverse complement strand
TGGCGCAATACCAGGTCGGCGAGGTTGTAGGTGAATGAATCGTAATTGTCTATGATCAGAATCAAAGCAGGGATCGGATTCAGGCCTACCGGATGACGGAGGGCTTGGGAGGAAGGGGCTGGCCGTTTTGGGGAGAGGCAGGTCCGGGTGCAGGTGGTCCGCCCTGGTTGCCGATCTGATTTACGCCCTGGTTGACAAAGCCGAGCATTTGTCCGCTGAACCCAACTGCATATCCGGCAAAATCCTTAATCGGCTGATAGAGCATCGAGCCGTCTTTGTTTTGCTGGGAAGGGAAGTTGAAGTTGATGAGGAGATTGAGGGCGACGCTGATAATCAATGCGGTAAGGGCACCGCCGAGCAATGCGCCCAGGGCGCTATCCACATCGAGTTTCACCTTTTTCAGAAAACCTGCCAGCGAACCGAGCAAGGCATTGGCGAGTACATAGATCACCACAAATGCCGTGGCATAGCTCAGCACCAGCATGCTTTGTCCGGAAATATTGAGGCCGAGGTAGTCGCGGTAGATGCTTTCAAACATTCCCTGAAACCGTGCGCCCCCCAGCAGGGAGAGCAGCACCGCCAGGATCAGCGCACCTCGTTTGACTACGCCTTGTTTGGATCCCCTGTACATACCGAAGAGCAGCAGGGCAGCGAGCAGGATATCGAGGGGGTTAATGGCAAATCCGGGTTGCATCAGCTCAGGAGTTTTTTGACCACGTCGGAAATTACGGAATTTTCTGCTTGTCCGGCTAATTTTTTAGAGGCAAGCCCCATTACTTTGCCCATTTCCTTCATCGAAGTAGCGCCCACTTCCGTGATAATAGCCTGCACGGCTGCCGTCACAGCCTCCAAAGAAAGCTGCTGCGGGAGGTAACGCTCGATCACGACCAGTTCCTCTTCTTCCTTTTCGGCGAGGTCTGCGCGGTTGTTGTCGCGAAACTCCTTAATAGAGTCGCGGCGCTGCTTCACCTGCTTCTGGATAATTTTGCTTTCATCGGCTTCCGAAAGCTCACCGGTATGCCCTTCGGCAGTTTCGGCTACGAGGATGGCAGATTTGATCGCACGCAGGGCACGGAGCGCACCCTGGTCTTTGGCCTTCATGGCCTCTTTGATGTCCTGGTCTATCTGGGCTTTGAGGGGCATATACGGGGTAATATCAACCGTTTTATACGACGCCCAAAGGTAAACGTTTCCGGATGAAGTGCAAAGGGGTGTATCTGGTCAGGCTCAGGCCTTTTTTCTGCGAGCCCACAGAACACCGAAGATCAATGCCGCTGCCAGCAAGCTCCCGGCAAGTGCCAGGGCCCAGGCCGGAAATGCAGCTCCCTTCTCCTCTACTACTGTAATCAGTTGATTTACAGGCTGATTGAGCAAGATTTGCTGCTTACCGCCTACCCAGGTGATGATCACCGAATCGGCGACGGTGGCGCTGCCCAGCCCGAAATGGGCGATGGTGGAGTTTTGCGAAAGGTGGCTCGAACTGCCGCCGTCTATCTCGCGGATCATGCGGTGGCCGCCTGCAACCACTGTCACGCGCGAACCCAGGCCGTGGGTTTCGGCTTCTACGCCCTGGAGGGCCACCTTCAGCCAGTTGCCCTTCGCGGCATCGTTGCGGTAGAGCCGGGTGGTCGAGGCGGTGGGATAACCTTCAAGCACAGGCTTCTGGTTCACGACCAGAATATCAAGATCGCCGTCATTTTCAATGTCAAACACCACAGAACCTCTGCCGATGCCATAGTCATTGAGGCCCATCGCACGGGATTCATCGGTAAAAACACCGCCCTCATTTTTGAAATAATAATCGGCCATCGGCACGCAGTTGGGGTTGAGGTCGCCATTGGCAACATAGAGGTCCAGGTCACCGTCCTGGTCAAAATCTGCAAAATTAGCCCCCCAACTGATAGACACGAAGGTCATACCCAGCTCTTTGGTTCTGTTGGCAAAGGGTTTTCCCGGCCCCTGGCTCACCATAAAGCGGTTAAAGCGGATATTGGTCACGTAATAGTCGAGGTAACCGTCTTCATTGTAATCGCCCACAGCCGCCCCCATCGCATTGATTTTCAGGTTCATCTCCGTTTCCTTGCTGATGTCTTTGAAGGAATGCCAGGGATGTTCGTTCCGGAAAAAATAGCTCGGCACAGCCTTGTAGCCAAAGTCGTGGTTCACGAGCATATCGAGGTCGGCATCATTATCAAAGTCAGTAAACACCGCCCCGAATCCGAAGCCCCTGTGTTTCAGGCCATACTCGGCATATACATCTTTGAAGCGCTGTCCTTTTTCATTTTTCAGCAGATAGCCTTTGGCCGTCTGGTTGGCTCCCACAATGGTCGCATCGCTGAGAAAAGACAATTCGCCCTGGTACTCCAGAAAGTAGTTGCCTACATACAGGTCGGGCCAGCCATCGGCATCTATATCGCCAAAACTGGCGCCGGTGCTAAAGGAATTGAGGGGCAGCAGGCCATATTCTTCGGTCGCATTGCGAAAGGTGCCGTCGCCGTTGCAGATAAAGAGCAGGTTGGGCGCACGTGGGATCACGTTGGCACTGTCTTTTTCGGTAATGGTCGTTACAAAGAGGTCCACCCAGCCATCGCGGTTCACATCGGCACCCGCCACGCCCT
>RDXT01000871.1 GCA_004292985.1 Bacteroidota bacterium | reverse complement strand
CTGGGCAATAGACATTATCCCCTGACAACCATGCAGAGTGGCTTCCATATACCCGCCCGCGTCAGATCAGTTCAACTAAGGCTGATCCTGATGGCCATTGCGTGCCGTGGTATGGCTGCCATAGGGCAATCTGTGCTGATCTCCCCGCCTGCACAAATGAACCAGGAACTGGATACCCGGAATATATGGCAGGGAGTAGTCAGAAATGCCTCCAATAATGAAGTACGAATACGGCTTGAGGCACACGTCAGGTCCGGTGAAAAAAACCTCATCTCTGCCCTTTCTCAACCTGCTGTAATTCAAAACGGCACATTCGACCTCTCATACTTCGGACTGGCCACAGCGTCAATTGCGTATCATCAGGATACTGTAGAGGCAGGCACCTATACGCTATGTGTTATCGCCTATGAGCTGACACGCGGGGCAGAACTTTCGCGCGCCTGTCAGGATGTGGTAGTGAGCGAAGATATAATGCGCAATGGCTACAAGCAGGACTCCCGGCAAAAGAAAACAAGCGGCGGGACGCTGCGTCTAACGGCTCAAAAAGGGCAAAACGCATACCCTCAGCCAGGATTTCCTTCAGATTTCTACCAGATTCAGGGACACCTTCCGCTTACGGTCCACGATATTCCGGTAAGTCTGACGCTCAATTATGCTTCATATCGCGACTCCGCACCCGGATTTGCAAATGTTTTTCAGATTCAATTTGACAGAGAAGCCCTGCTGCAAAAACTGGCCGGTGAAAAAATACACAAAGCGGAAACCCTGCTAAAAGACACTTCGCGCTTGTTTTTCTGGAAGGATTCGGCTTTTTCCGAAGAGCAGATCCGCAAAGAAATTGCCTCTCAATCCCATTATAAGGAAAAACTGGAAAATGGTTTCTACCAGAAAATGGAAGAAGAAAAAGCCTATTTCCAGGAAAAATATGGACTGCATGACCTGGATGCGCCGGGAAAAACAGACCAGTTAAAAGACTCGCTGTTTTCTGCCAACTGGACGGAATATGAGCGACTAAATAAATTAACGGGTTACTGGCAAAATTATAAAGAAATTTCTGCGAAATACCAGGAGCTGAAAGACCTGGAAAAAGCCTGGAACCGACAAGCACTTTTGACGGGCAAAAAAAGTGAGTTATCTGACCTGGCTCGGAAAAAAGCAGATACATACATTGAAAAACTTCAGGTAGGCACCGCTTATCCACGATTTTCAATACTCAGCCTCGATGGAGTAATTGTGCAGGGCGCCTATGTGCAAACCCATGCAGGGAAGTGGAACGTTTCCGTAACAGGCGGCCGTTGGGTACAAGCCCGGGTAAATGCAGATACTGCTTTGTCTAAACGATTGCATATCAGGCCTTTATTGCTCGGAGTGCAAGCGGTTTATCAGGTAGCAAAGGGGCGTTCCCTGGGCATACAAATGGTGCACGCGCAGGACCGCCAGCCCCTGCAAAGCCAGATATATGACTATAGAAGCAGTACCTATACCTTATTTTCGGTAGAAGCAGGTACAGATTTTTTCGGATCAAAAGGACGGATTGAGGTCGAATGGTCGTTTCTGCCCGATTTCTCCGGCATTAGCTCCGACTCCTTTGCCCGGAAGCAGGCAGCCCGCATTTCGCTGGACTACGAAGCGCTGAGAAATGTACACGTATCTGGCCGCTATGTCCGCCGAAGCTCCTCCTTTGCCCTGCTGACAAATCCCTGGCTGTATTTACCCGAAGAGCAATACAGAGCCGAAGTACAGACAAGCCTCTTTCAAAACCGGGTGAATGTCACATCGTTTATTCAGAAAGACCAGACCGAAACCTACATTTCAGGCAATTTGCACTACGAACAACGCCGGGTAGCAGGGGCAAATCTGAGTGTAACCCTTCCGGAAACAGGTTCTTTAGGGATTCAATATGCGCCCTTGTTCAGGCCTGCCGCCTATGCAGATTCATTACCCATGCAGGGAAACAGCGCGCTGCTGCTGGCATTTCTTTCGATGAGGCTGAAGCCCTCGGCATCGGTGCAACTTCAATCTGAGTTTTCAGCGGGTTTTCAGCAGAGACAGCGCGATTCGCTTGTAAGCTATATCCCCTCCGCGAACTGGCATCAGTCCATCAGCATAGGGAAATCTCTGAATGCTGAGTTTACAGGTGTGTATCTGGGCGAAGGCTATCTCGAAAAATCCGGAAGCCAGCTCCAGCTCAAGGCCCTTGTCCGGGGCAATGTGCTGAAATCCACCTCATTCAGCGGAGGAGTTCAATATATGACAGAAATAAAAGGGGAGAATGCCCCTCTCTACCGGACTATTATGGGCATCAATACCCGGATCGGGCATATATCTCTCGATCTCTGTGGAGAATATGGGGGCGCTAACTTCCCTGCTCAGGAAATACCTGCCCCGACAGGCCCCGGATGGATGGTTAAATCCTCAATTGCATACGCATGGTAAACACACATCGGCATATCAGCTATATCGCCAGCATTTTCCTGCTGATAGGAGGCCTTTTGCCCGCCCTTCAGGGAAAAAATGCTCCCATTTTGCTACTGACTCCCCAGAATGGAGCCACCCTTCAGACAACCTCCCCTATGTTTGCCTGGACAACGAGTGTTGCTGGTACGCCGGGTATCACCTACACAATCCGCGTAGTGCGCATAGAAGAAGGCCAGACAAAGCAGGCAGCTATTCAGTCAAATCCGGCACTTTTTGAATCCCGGAAAATGACAGGACTTTCTGCAACATATCCCCTGTCATCACCCACCCTTCAGCCGGGATATACCTATGCCTGGCGGGTCATCGCTGAGCAAAATGAGCAGGGAGTGGTAGCGGTGAGCGAAGTCTGGATATTTCGCCTGGCAGGTCCGCAGCCGCCCGATGTAGTGCCCGCGATGTATTACGAAATCAGCGACAAAACAGATGCGGGCTACTATCTGTTGCATGACGACTCACTCCGCTTCAGATTTAATCCGGTGTATCAGGAAATGCCGCTGCTTCGCATACAGGATGCCGCCGGGACAGAACTGAAAGGCTGGAAACTGCGCAAAACCGGGCCTAATCTATATATCGTGGCTTTACCCTCCATGAGGGGCCGCCCGGAAGATTTGATAATGCTGGTCCGCGATGCCAAGGGGCGGCAGTATATGATGAGATTCAAACAGCCATAAAGAGGGGATGAGCATGACAAACGAGCGCAAAACAGGGATTCTGATGATTCTCGCAGGCACCGCACTGCTGGCAGCATTGTGTGCACTGGCCCTACAGCTATTGAGGCCCGTGCAAAAAACAGCCTATATCCGCACGCAAAAGCTGTTTCAGGAATTTGCCATGACAAAAGAACTGCAAGCCCGCCTCCAGAACAAAGAGCAGGCCCGGAAAACCATTTTGCAGGAGTATGAGCTCCAGATAGCCCGTTTTACGACAAATACCCGCCTTAGTCCTGCGCAAAAAGATAGCCTGGCGCAACTTCAGGAGGCATTTCAGGCCAAAAGAGAAGAACTGGCCAGCGACCACCGGTCCGATACGGAGGAGTATGACCAGCAGATATGGACCCAACTGAACCAGTATATTCAGGAATATGGCAAAGAGAAAGGCATTGGTGTAATTCTGGGCGCTGATGGCTCCGGAACGCTCATGTATGCCCCGGAATCAATGGATGAAACAGAGCGTGTGATCGAGTTTGCCAACCAGCAATATCAGGGAAAATGAAGATACGCTACCTGAATATCGTCTTTCTGGCAGCGCTCTGTGCAGCGTGCAGGCCGGGTACGGTTCATCCTGACCAATATGCAGACTGGTATAACCGCAACCTGCAAACACTCACCGCGCAAAAAAACCTCGGCGCAACCCGCTGGACAGCAGCGTACATCCCGGCTGAAATACTGGCGCTGCGCGAATACCGCCCCCAGGAAGGCCCCGGTCTTTCCGACGTATTGGCCTCCTATAAAGAAGCGGAATATTACCTGCTTTCTATTTCAGCCAAAGACAGTATCAGTCCGGTCTTAACCCTCTCTTCCGAGCCGCAAAACGATTATAGCCAGGCGGTTACCTATTTCTCCTATGAATTTCAGCCGCAGATTCAGTTGATCAGAGACGGCGATACGCTGGCCAGTACGCTCTATCACTTCGAGCAGAGCATGGCCACCCAGACAAAAATAGAATTTTTACTTGCTTTTCCCCCTGCCACACAAGCGCATGAAACACGTGTTCTGCGCATAGAAGACCGCTATTTTGGCCTGGGACCGGTCAATATTTCCCTGCCTTCGCGCGACATAAATCAAGTGCCTACCTTAACGATTGTAAAGCCATGATGCGCCTATTCCGAAACAGCCTGTTACAAAAAATCATGGTGCTTTACCTCATGGGAGCACTTGTAGGACAATGCCTGATGCCCGTGCGGCTTTTTGCCCTCACTTCCGGTCCTGCGCAGCCTGAAGTACAGAGCTTTACGCCCGTTGGTACTACGGAAATGGTGGACCTTTCCTCAGGTGATTTTACCTACAACATTCCTCTGTTATCCGTAGAAGGCTACCCGGTGAACCTGTCCTACCAGTCCGGAATCGGCATGGAAGACGAAGCCTCGATGGTAGGCCTTGGCTGGAACCTAAACATTGGCCAGATCAACCGATCTGTGCGGGGCCTTCCTGATGATTTTAACGGGGATAAAATCATGAAAAAGTTTCATGTGAAGCCGGATGTGACGCTGGGGGTGACGGCTGGCCTGAAGATGGAGTGGGCGGGAGTGGATGCCACCGTGGCTGCACAGAAACTGATTAAGAAAATCAAATTAGCTCCATCCCTTAGTCTCAGCCTTGGGGTTACACAAAATAACTACCGGGGCATGGGAGTAGAGTTGGGCGTAAATCCGGGAGTTAGTTTATCTGCAGAGTTCAGCGAAAGCCTTACAGGAAGCCTTGGAATAGGGGGTGGCTTGTCTCTAAGTTCTATGAATGGTGCCTCGCTGGATGGAGATGCCTCAGCATCTTTTTCTTATACAAGAAAGAAAAAGATCGAAAAGTTGGAAAACCAGACCGAAAATAAAGCCCGGAAACTTGCCAATAAGTATTACGGTGCATCGGATAATATCCATCATACAAACAGGATATCCTCAGGCATAGGGGGGGCATACAATACAAGGGGCGGATTACAGCAGATTTCCCTTCAAGGAAGTCTGTCTTATACGCGGGCATTATCGGATGAGAGATATAAGGGCAAGGATGGTGGCATGTTAGATAAGATATTGCATTCCCATACAGCCAGCCAGGGAGGCACAGCCTCTCTGCACAACTTTGTTGCGTCTGTATTTACGCCGGGTATTTCTATGCCCTTCAAAAACCAGGCGCTCTCTTTCAGTGGCACCATCGGCATCGAAGTCCCCGGCTGGGTGAATCCCAGTGTCTCCTTAAGCGGTTATTATGCCAGCCAGCGCCTCGCCTATGAGTCGGAGTCCGTACCTGCTTATGGCTATATGAACCTGCATCATGGGCAACTCAATAATGAGGCCCTGATGGACTTTGCCCGTGAAAACGACAGGCCTTTTATTCAGGGGAGTACACCGCTGCTTCCGCTGGCCTATTTAACAAATGACCATTTTGCGATCTCCGGGCATGGCGTAAGTGGTGTGTACCGCCCTTACCGCAGCGATATTGGCTATGTATCTGACCGCTCGCTGGCGAATAAAGATGACGATGGAAAAGATGTGAAGGAGAGCGACTCCAAAAGTGCAGGGATAGAGATTGGGGCTGGTGGGCTGAGCAAGATCGGCCTGAATGTATCCCCCATCTCGACCCAGACAGAGAGCGGCCCCTGGAAAAACAACAACGATTGGACAAACGAGTATAGTTTTCAAGCCCAGTTCCCCGGCGCTGCCGGGCAACAGAAAAGCCTATACGAACCAGCCTATTTCAAGCAGGTAGGCGAACTCACAGGGCAGGAGGACGAGGCTTTTTTTGACGATATCGGCGGATACGACCCTGTTTCTGTCCCCTTCGACACCACGGCCGCCACCCATCAGGCGAAAGCCCGGCTCTCACACAAGAAAGGCCGTGCACCCCTCTATGAGCCGCAGAAAACCCTGTCTGCAAGAACCAAGCGAAACCAGCCCTTCAGCTACCTCAATGGCTATGATGCGAAGGTCGCGGGCCTTGACACTACCATCAAAAGTTATAGTCTGAACGCGGTATATAACGCAGCTACGGGTCTGGCCTATTCAGATATCGAGCGTGTGAAAACTGGGCGGCCCGGACACCACATCTCCGAAATTACGGTGCTGAAAGACGATGGTGTGCGCTATGTATATGGCATACCTGCCGTGAACACATATAAAAAAGAGGTTACATTCAGCGTGGCAGGCCTGACACCCGCTTGTGGCAGTGATCAGGTAGTCTATACGCCCGGGACAGACAACAGCCTCGAAAATAAGCGTGGCCTGGATAACTACTACGATGAGGTTACAACGCCTTCTTACGCAGCTTCGTATCTGCTTACCGCCATACTGTCGCCAGATTATTCGGATCTGACCGGGAATGGTCCCTCTGACGACGATTACGGTACCTATTATTCTATCAAATACCACAAGCAGGAAAAGAGCTATCAATGGCGTTTCCCGCTGGCGAAGCCTGTAGAAGAAAATGGTGAAATAGTCTATAAACCTGTAGCCAGCTTTAATGTGGGTTTTAAATCGAGAGATGGCGAAAATGGCGACGATAAGGGTAGCTATGTATATGGTACGCGCGAAAACTGGTACATCGCTTATCTGGAAAGCCGGAATCAGATTGCTGTGTTTACATACAGTTCCCGTAAAGATGCCCTGGGAGTAGTAAATGAGGAGGGGGATATTAACCTCGACATGTCAAATGCTGACAACAAGACACTGAAGCTGGATAAAATTACCTTGTATTCGAAGAAAGACTGGCAGGAACATGGCAGCGCCGCCCGAAAACTCAAAGAAGTGATTTTTCATTATGATTATTCGCTCTGTCCAGGTATATATAATTTCGCGTATGCTGATGGTGACGATTTAGCTACTGCAGGAGGGAAACTCACCCTGCGGCGAATCGAAATGATTTCTGAAAATTCGGGCAGGGCCAGATTTAGCCCTTATGAGTTCTCCTACGCAGATCCGGATCACGATGGCACGATAAACAGTGAATACAATCCCGCTTATCACCCCAACGATGTGGACCGCTGGGGTATGTATATGGAAAACATGGATTGCACTCTGCCAAATTCAGAGTTTCCTTATACCAACCAGGCAAAGGCAAGCGGCAGTTATCCCTATTTACCAGCAGAAAAAAGCAGTGACTGGCGTCAGCGCGACATACAGGCCGGCGCATGGCTGCTGAATACTATCAAAACCCCTGGTGGAGGAGTAATCAAAGTGGACTACGAGTCAGATGACTATGCCTATATTCAGGACAAACGCGCCGGGCAAATGTTTAAATTGCTGGGCTTCAGCCATAAAGAAAATAGCCCCCAGGACTCTCTGAAGCAAGAACTCTATTCTTTCAAAAAAACAGAGGCCATATCGAGCATCAAGGATAACCGCTACGTGTATGTAAAACTGGACCAGCCAGTGAGCAACGAAGAAGAGTTTGTGCGGAAATATATCGGCAAGGAAAACCGACGCACCCGAGACAACGGAAGTGGTGTAGTGACAGGTTTTTATCAGTTATTCTTTAATCTCTCCCTCGATGTGGATAGCGAAGGAAACTGGGACCGCGTACCTGCATATGTTTTTGTAGAAGATCATTTTCAGCTTCTGAAGTATGATAATTCCAGCAGCTACAATGTAGCGGTAATTGCGGTGGAACAGGTGCCTATGAAGGAGAAAAATAAAAAATTCCGCCTCTCGGAACTGCTCTTCGCCAGCATGAACCATGCCCGCCTGAATCTGCCGGAATATGTATTTGACGGGTCGGCACCCATGCAGACGGACAATAACCTTAAAGAAAAATTCTCTCATCTGCTGAGTTTTGCCCAGAGCATTTCGACGGTTCTTCTTGGTATCCACCGGACCATGATCATCGGCCAGAAATGCCGCAAAGTGCGCCCGGAGCAGTCCTGGGTGCGCCTCGCCAACCCCGATGGATTCAAGCATGGGGGTAACTCGCGCGTTTGGCGCATCCGCATGGACAACAACCTGAGCGCGATGACTTCCGAAGCTTCTTCGGAGTGGGGCACGCTGTACGATTATACCACCACTAATGAGTCTAATGAAACAATCAGCAGCGGCGTAGCTTCTTATGAGCCCTTGCTGGGTGGCGATGAAATCTCGCTTAAACGTCCGGTGTCGTATGAGCAGGAGCGGCGGCTTTATCCTGACGATGCTTTTTACATCGAGCTTCCCCTCGGCGAGTACGTCTATAATGCGAGCATCGTTTACAGCAAGGTGCGCATCCGTAACCTGCCCAAAGATGGAGTGATACAACAAGACCGCGCCTATACCCAGCATGAGTTTTACACGGCGAAAGATTATCCTGTCGTTTCAGAGGCAACCGAACTCGACGATTTTTATGAGGAGCCTGGACTTGCGAAGAAAATGCTTCAACAGGGTAAATACCTCTCTACCAACTCTCAGGGCTATGTTATTCGGATCAATTCGATGCATGGGGCGCCGAAGTCTCAGTTGTCTTTTGTTGACGATGAGAAAAGCGCTTACGCAGGATCGATCAGTTATTACAGAGACAAAGAAATTCCGCGCCGGGAAATAGATCAATATGGCGAGTCGCCACGCGCGAGCGTACGGGTACTCAACAATGAGAAGGTACCTACCTTGACGCGGGAAGGACAGGTGAAATTCCAGACCATGGGCCGTGAAGTGGATTTTGTTGTGGATTCGCGCGAGCAGAAATCCATCACAAAAGGGTTTAGTGTGAACTACAACCTGGACCTGGCGATGAACGGCCTGCCGATCCCGCTGTTCACCCTCTTCGGCAGCGTCACCAACCAGGAAAAACGATTCCGCTCCCTCACGACCACAAAGGTGATTTCTGAGGCTGCGATCCTGGATTCGGTGGTCAATATTCAGGATGGCACCCGGATCAAAACGGCCTACACCTATTATGATGCAGAATCGGGCGTACCGCTGGTGTCGAGCGTAACCAATGAGTACAAAGATACCCTGTTTAGCACAAGCATGCCTGCGCACTGGGTATATGAAGGTATGGGTATGGCCTACAAAAACCAGGGAATGACCCTGCGGGACGTGAACCTGAGCACCCTTTCCTCGCCTGAATCCTATTTTGTTAAAGGTGACGAGGTGCTGCTGGACAGCGGAAACGGAGTCGTAGAAGCTGCCTGGGTACTTTCCGTAGGAGGCCCTGGCGGACTGCACCTGATTGACCGCTATGGGGACCTGATCAATCTTTCTGCGCCCTTTGAGCGGGTACAAACCATACGCTCCGGTCGCAGAAATCAGGCAAATGCCCCGGTAGCCAGTGTCGCGACGCGTAAAAATCCGGTCGTCAACAATAGTACCCTCGCATTCGG
>RDXT01000870.1 GCA_004292985.1 Bacteroidota bacterium | reverse complement strand
TTTTACCCTTCGTTTACATACTTTTACCGACCCAAAAACAACAAGCGTAGCGGAATACCGTACCTTTAACACCATTAAAACCCGCTTTCCTCCACCTTAATCCCGCATGGCTGTATGAAGTCCTTATCTCTATGCCTCGCCACCCTGCTTTTTTGCAGCCCTCTTTTGAGTCAGAACACCTACTCTACCGAAACGCTCGAAAAAATCAGGGAGGTAGAAAACAACATCGCCGGGGGCATCCTCCTCAATGACGCAAAGCCGGGCACGATCGCAGAGCAAATGGCTACATACAAGGTGAACGGGATGAGCATCGCGGTCATACATGACTACAAAATCGCCTGGGCCAAAGGCTATGGCTGGGCAGATGTGGCCGAAAAAAGGCCCATGACCACCGAAACGCTTTTCGAACCCGGCTCCATCAGCAAAACCCTGAATGCGGTTGGCATTCTGAAACTGGCCCAGGAGAAAAAAGTGGACCTTTATACCGACATCAATACCTACCTCACTTCCTGGAAATTTCCCTATGATTCCCTCTCCAAAGGCAAAAAATTACCCTCGCCCAGCTTCTGGCACACCAGGCAGGGCTGACCGTACACGGTTTTCCGGGGCATGACCTCAAGGGGCCTGTGCCGACCATCTATGAGGTGCTGGACGGCAAAACGCCCTCATTTACACCCGCAGTGCGCAGCGCTTTTGAGCCGGATCTGCGATTTCAGTATTCTGGCGGCGGTACCAGCATTTCACAGGTGTTGCTGACCGACGTTACCCGGCAGGCCTACGATGTCTGGATGTACGAACAGGTACTGAAACCCATCGGCATGGTCAACAGTACCTACGCGCAACCGCCCGCCAAAGACATACGGTATCTGTGTGCGTCTGCCTACAGGGGTGACGGTACGCCGGTCAAACGGAAGTTTCACGTGTATCCTGAGCAGGCAGCGGCGGGGCTTTGGATGACGCCCAGCGACTTAGCTCAGTACATCATTGATATGCAGCGCGCCTGGAAAGGCGAACCTTCCAAAGTTCTGACTCCTGAAATGGTCAAACTCCACCTGAGCCCCTACAACAACGGCCCTACGGCCATGGGAACCTTTGTGGAAGACCATGCGGGCGCTGTGTATTTCGGCCACGGAGCGGGCAATGATGGGTTTTGCGGACAGTTTTTCGGGAGCCTCGAAGGGGGATATGGTGTGGTCATTTTTTTGAATTCTGAAAGCGGCAGGCTGCTCGGGGATGTGATCAACAGCGTCGCGAAAGCGTATAACTGGGAAAACTTCTACCGCGAACCCCGGCGGGTGACGGGCATCCCCATGCCGGAAGAAACCCTGAAAAGCTACGAAGGCCTCTACGTCTTTGATGATACCTGGGCCGCCATCGGACAAAAGGACAATACCTTTCACTTTTATACGGGGGGTACCTATGCAAAGATGTATTTCGCCACGCCTGAGCAGTTTGTGAATGAGGAATTTCAGGCGGTGAAAACGATGATCAAAGATGAAAAAGGGAATGTCACAGGGTATAAACGCACGGTAAATGGCCAGGAATATCCCGCCGCTACCAAAATCACCCGCATAGATACGATGCAACTGGCGCCTCATCTGCTGGCAGAAATCAGTTGGTACTATATTGAAAACAAACAATATGCAGCCTCACTTGCCGCCTCCCGCCGGGGAGCGGAACTGTATCCCGAAGAAATTATGATGCGGATCAATATGGCACATGCGTATCTGTACAGCGGCAATTATGCTGAAGCCCTTACTATATATAAGGCAAACCTGAGCTCCGTCGTCAGAACCGGATACAGCGGGGCGGACCTGCTGAAAGACGACTACACCTATCTGAGAGACAATGCACACGATGTAGCCGTATTTGACCGGGTATTTAAGGATCTGAAGATCAGGAAGCCTTAAGCGCAGCATGTGGAATTCCCGCTATATTTACCCACATGAAAACCCTATATGCCTGCCTCCTCGCTCTGGCTGTGTTATGCCTCGCATCTTGCCTGAAAACGACTGAAAATCAGGCACATACAGAAAACGCTGCGAATGCTCAGCAGCCCCTTCCTGCCCAGCCGCTTCTCGCCGGAGCTACCTTATGAACTCAGCGAACTGCGGGTCGTCGTGGAGTACCCCGCTTCTGAGACAAACGATTCTCTCTGTAAAGGCTGGAACCTGAGCGAATCCCAGGTCCGGGAACTTCTGGGGGCGGCTCAGCCGATCACAGCGCAGGAGCAGCACTACGCATTTGACCACCTGCCTTGCAAAGTTGAAGGACGCCTTTCACAAAAGGGTCAGACATATACGCTCACTTGCAACGGCGGTGCCTGGTTAAGCATCTCCCATCAGGACACAACGCTGCTATTTGGCCACTTTGGAAAAACACTCGACGCATACTTTATTTCTCCTCCCTACGCTGACGAATAAAAACCTGCCGGGCCACTCAGGCCATCCGGGGCACCGAAACCACAAAGCGCGTACCTTTACCCAGTTCGCTGATCGCCTCGATGGCGCCTTTGTTCCGCTCGATCAGCTCCTTACAAAGCATGAGACCCAGGCCGGAACCTTTTTCCCCCGCAGTGCCCTGGCTGCTTTTGCGACCGATGGAGAAAAGCTGCGACAGTTTTTCGGCGCTGATTCCCACGCCGGTATCATTCACTTCGAGGCGGATTTTACCCGCTGCTTCGGTGGCGCTGAGGCGCACATCCCCGCCCGTAGCTGTAAACTTCAGGGCATTGCCAACCAGGTTGCGCAGAATGGTGTGCAGGGCACTTTCATCGGCAAATGCATCTGTACCGGGCGGAATCTCATTGCGCAGGGTGATGCCTTTGGCCTCCGCGACAGGGGCATAGAGGGCCATCACCTCATCGGCGACTGCATGCAGGCGCGTCGAAACGGGGTTGTAGGGAATTGCGCCCATTTGCAGCAGGGCCCAGCTCAACAGGTTGTCGAGCAGGCCGGAGAGCTGTTTGGCGGTGCTGTCCACCCGCCCGGCCAGCCGCAGGAGTTTGGCTTCGTCATGCTGTTTCAGGTAATGGGTCATTTGCTCACCCACCCCTTCCAGCGCCGAGATCGGATTGCGGATGTCGTGGGCGATGATGCCAAAAAATGTGTCCTTGGTGGCATTCAGCTCGCGGAGCTGCTGGTTCTGGCTTTGGAGCTGTTTTCTTGCGCTGGCGAGCTGGCGGTACAATAAGCCCCCGATCAGCAGGATGGCCAGCAGGGCCAGGGCCGACGCCCCATAGAGGAGGTTGCGCGAGGCCAGCAGCGCAGCCTGTAGTTCGGCCTCCCGGCGGGCGCGCTGCTCTCCTTCCAGGTTCAGCCGCACACTTTCCGCTCCCATCACTTCATTGAGTTTTTGGGTGTATATGCTGTCGTGATAGACCAGGTACTGCTCATGATACCGCAGGGCCTCTGCAAAATTGCCTTGTTTTTTCTCCAGGGCAAACAACTGCTCATAGGATGAAGCGATCAGGGGCAGGGTCGCTGTCTCCTGACCGATGCTCAGCATCTGATAGAAATAATAGCGGGCAGAGTCGGCCTGGCCCATCCGCTCAAAGATGATCCCGCGCTGCCGCCAGGCAGAGGCACGGGCTTCTGCCATATTGGTTTTCTGAATAAACTGAATAAATTCATCCGAGTGGCTGAGGGCCTGCGGGTAGTCTCCGGCGGAGCAATAGTAGGAAGCCAGATAGACGTGTAAATACTTTTTAACCAGCTCATTGTCAGAGCTTTCCAGCAAGGATTGGGCTTCGTCGAGCGCCCGTTTGCCCTGCTCCATCTCTGCCTTCGTGGCTCCCTCCTGGTCCACTGCCAGTCCGCCGCGGTACATCAGCGCCACCGCCAGCATAAAGGTATCCCGCTGCCTGCGGGCGACCGTTCCGGCCTCGTCATACAAGCGGGCTGCCTCCTCCGGTGCCTCTGCATTGGCAAACACAATACCCAGGTTGATGCAGGTCTGCACTGTCAGGGCAGGGTTATCCAGGGTCCTGATGATGTCTATCGCCTTTCTCGAATAGCTGATCGCCTCCTCTTTTCGCCCAAAATCGGACAGTACCGTACTGATCTGCACATAACAGGTGGAGAGGTGTTGAGGGTCTCCGAGCTTTTCATACAGGCCGGCGGCTGTTTCGAAATAGGACAGGGCCTTGCGTTTATCTGCATACATTGTTTCAGAACCCAGGTTCAGAAGGGCCTGGGCCAGATAGACAGAGTCGCCGCTTTGGTATAAAAAGGGCAGCGCTTCTTCATAATAGCGAACTGCGCTGGCCTGGGCTTCGGGGCTGCCATCCGTATTTTTTTGGGTATAATAGGCATCTCCCAGCAGGGCGAGGTAGCGGCCCGCCACCTGCGGGGGAAGGGTGGTGATATCTGCTGGCTTTTCCTGCTCCAGCCAGGTGATGGCATCGGTATAATTGGGCGGATCGGCATCGAGCCATGCTTTCGCCTGCTGCAGGGTGAGGTTCATCCGCGCTGCCCGGTCGGTGGTCTTGCTTAGCAGCACCTTCAGGCTGTCAGCCGGGTTTTGCGCCTGTACAGGGCTGACAGCAGCCAGGATCAGAATCAGCAGAATCTTTTTCATGGGGAAATATATGAAAATCTGGAAAAAAACAGAGGGATTAGGTTGAGGTCAGAAGGTATCAGATAAAAGTTTTGTAAAAATCATTTTAAATCACTTTTTTGCATATAATTATCAAAAAATATAAGATATGGTCATTTTATTTCGCCTTGAAAATTTTCGCTCGATAAAATCAGTTCAGGAAATCAGCCTGGAAGCATCCGGCGCCAATGGCCGGCCAGATAATTTTTCGGAAATAGAAACAAAAGGTAAGCCTGTCCGGGTGCTAAAGTCGGCTGTAGTCTATGGCCCCAATGCAAGCGGGAAAAGCAACGTCATCCTGGGCTTGCATGCACTCCGGTGGTTGGTACTTAACTCTGTACAACTCAAACTTGATGAAAATATCCCCTGCTATGAGCCATTTAAGCTTGATCCGGTGACAACATCTCTGCCTGTCCGATTTGAGTTACAGTTTATCCATCGCCATATACGCTATGAGTACGAAATTGCTTTCACCCAAAAGGCGATACAGACAGAGCGCATGACCTACTATCCGGAAGGCAGGCGCTCCCTGCTGTTTGAGCGTGAAGTATCAGCCGGGGGCCCTGATCGTGTACTCGTGCGTAAGTCAATCAAAAAATCGCAGATTCCTGGCTTGTTTCATAATCAATTGTTCTTATCTCGCTTCGGAAGCCTGGAGCCGCATGAGCTGTTTACACCCCTGTATCAGTTTTTTCAGGAACTCGAAGTCTGGAACGCAGCCGATGCCATCAGGATGCGTCAGTTAAGACAGCGGATTACGGAGGATATGCTACATCTGCCTTCGGATGCTCCTTTTTTTCAGCAGTTGAATCAGTTGATTGTCAGCGCAGATACGGGTATCCAGGCAGTGCGGGTCGAAGAAGCCCAGGAAGACGAGTTTCGCTTTCCGGATTTCCTGCCCGGTAGCTTACGGACAGAGTTCATTCGCCAGAACCGGGTCAGGACCTTTGCCCGCCATGCTATATATAAGGAAGGGAAGGAAGCCGGATATACAGAATTTGATTTTGAAGAGGAGTCCGCGGGCACCCAGGTATTGTTTGGGCTGGGGGGGATTGCTCTGGAAGTACTCCATAAAGGGGGTGTGCTGATTTTTGATGAGTTGGACAACAGCCTGCACCCGGACCTGGTAAGGTTTCTGGTGCGCCTCTTTCTCAACCCCAACAGCAACCCCCATCATGCACAGTTGGTCTTCGCTACCCATGAGGTGAGTCTGCTCGACAAAGGCCTTTTCAGAAAAGATCAGATATGGTTTACCCAAAAAAATCGCCAGGGGGAAACAGACTTGTACGGCCTTGCTGATTTTGAAGGGATACGGGACGATGCCCCTTTTGACCGCTTGTATATGAATGGCAAGTTTCAAGCCCTGCCCCGTGTGAAAGCCTCTGTCTTTCTGCACAAACCTGCGTCCGCATGAGCCGGAAAAAAGCATCCAGAAAATCCGCTACTACTGTCTTCATTGCATGTGAAGGCAGGAGTACAGAGCCTGCATATTTTCAGCGGATCAAAGAACAAGTTGAAGAATCAGGCGACTTTGCCCTGACTATTTACCCTGACGACACCGAACCCAATCCCAAAACAGATGCACTGGGGTTGATAGAGGAGGCAAAAAGGCGTTCAGGTGAGTTTGATGAGGTATGGGTTGTTTTTGATAAAGATGGATACACCAAACACGCGGATGCCTTTACAGAAGCCCATACCCACGAAGTAAAGATCGGCTTCTCCAGCATTGCGTTTGAACACTGGGTATTGCTGCATTTTGAGCGATCTAAGCAGCCTTTTGTTAAATCTCAGGACATCATTCAGGACAAACTGAGGGGCGGACCAGGCTTTTTTCCGACCTATACCAAAAAAGCGCATGTGGATATCTACGACGGAATGAGGCATCACACGCATCTTGCTATCGAAAATGCCGCCTGGCTCAGACATCAGCAAAAGCCGGAGCTTAGCACGAAGAAAATATATGAAGTGAATCCCTATACAGACCTGGATATATTGGTCGCCCGCCTGCTGGGAATGAACACGATACTATGGATTGGCCTGGGTGAAAAAATGACCGTGGAGCAACTTAGCTTGTCAACCACCCAGGAAGCCTCCACGCTAAACATCCACATTGAAAACAAAAGACCTGAGAGCTTCGTCACCCAATCCATCAGCTACAAGACCCGGAACTCAGCCGGGGAAAGTGAGTATAGGCCTCTGGAATCGAAACTTATTTCCCCGGGCGGGACAGAGACCATTTCGCTTCCTATAAACTCAGATGTCAATGACCTGATGATACGAGTGGCCGGAAGTTATCTTATGCTCGCTGTACCTCAGCAAGTCCAGCCATAAAATCTCTCCCTCACTTCATGACCCAGAATCCCCCTTCTGGTGTCCATTTCCCGTCCTCCTGTTACCATTTCCCGGCAAAGCCTCTCCCGGCCGGTGTATGTTTGATGTATAGCACGGCTTAAACCACCTCGCTATACAGACAAACCCTTACTTCATATTTTCAACCCCTCATCTCTCTTTTCATGAACACGACACGTAAAATGCTGACAGCAACTGCCCATACCTGGGTACTGAGTTGCCTCCTCCTGGCCAGCACCATGGCTTTTTCACAAACCATTCAGAATGTCTGGAAAAAAACCTATCTGACCAATCAGAACGGATTCCCAGGCCTCAGTGAACGGGACGCCAACAGTGAGTGGGTAATTGAATCGATCTCCGGCAGCACGGATGTGCGAATCAGACACGTCAGAAGCAGCCTGTACCTTCACTCTGAGACCGATGCCACCACACCGGCACTGGGACCTATCCAGCCCGGCTGGTGGAGCGCCATGTGGGTATTGGAGCCGGTGGCGGGTAAGCCTGACCAATTCCGGATCAAAAACAAGTATCGGGGCACCTATCTCCATGTCGAAACCGGCACCATCCAGACCGGTGCTATCCAGCCCGGCTGGCTGAGCGCCCTCTGGAACGTCTCCCGTGAGCGGATGGCCAATGACTATATTCGCAATTCCATTGCCTCCACGATCACCGTTGCCAACCGCTCGGGCTACTCAGCAGCTGTTACCATCAGCTATATCCTGCCTGCCAACCAGCCGGACGCACAGGGAAATAAATATCATGAAGCCCGGTCTTTTGTGATGACCAAACAAATTGCTTTGACTGAAGATGCCTATGTGTCCTTGCCTAACACTGCGATAGATATCAATGTAACTGCCGATGGCATTGCCTGCACCGATCCGCTCGACCTCTCGGCCAACTTTGCCAATACCGCTGCCATCGGGGGCAATAAGTGCTACAAATTATGGGGTACGCTCTTTGGCACAGAATGGGCCGATGTGGATTGCAGCGAGGTGACCCAGGGTAATACGGGAGATGCTGCCTTTGATAACTTCTTTATTGGGGAGGCTAAAAAAGCAGGCTTAACCGGAGGATATGTCTCTGTGTTTAACCAGTCGGGGTATGTGGCAAAAATATCTGCCGTATATACCCTGCCCGCAGGTGCTGCCGATGAATCTGGCCAGCTCTCTACACAGCCCCGCAGCGTGACCAAAAATGAAAACATTGCCCTCGGCAGTACCTGGAAAATGAGTGTACCTTCTGCCGCTATTGGCATCGTGGTCACTGTCGAAGGGGTTGCCTGCATAGACCCGCTCAACATGACCCTGGCCTTCGGCACCGCCAAAGAAGCCAACAACTGCTACAAACTCTGGGGCACGATCTTCAGCACCGAATGGGGAACCATCAGTTGCAACTAAGGCACCCCGCACATCTATACGCTACCCCCGGGCCGACCTGGGGGTAGTTCTGTTTTACACCTGGTCCAGCCGAGCCAGCAGATCCTCCCGGTAGCTTTTGCTCAGGGGAACCGTTTTGTCGCCGACGAGGACTGTCATCTCCTGAAGATCAATCTGTTGCAGCCAGGCCAGGTTGACGAGGTAGCTGCGGTGGCTCTGCGCAAACTGCTTGCCGGGAAGTTTGGCCTGCATCTCAGTGAGGGAAATACGGATGGCATATTTGCGCCCGGCAGCGGTGTGGACCATCGAGTAGCGCCCGTCGGCCTCGATGTACAGAATCTCGCCCAGGGGCACTTTTTCGAGTTTGCTGCGCACCTTGACAAACAGGCAGTCGGGCAGCACCAGATCGTATTGGGTAAATGGCTCCGGCAGGGGCACTGGATTTTCTGCTAACTGGCTCACTGCCAGCTCGATGGCCCGCTGAAGTTGAAGCATATCGAAGGGCTTGAGAATAAAAGCTACCGGACGGAGTGCCCGCGCCCGCGCAAAGGTTTTATCGTCTGTCATCGAAGTTACAAACACCACCGGCACCGGACGAGTCTCATTGATACGGCCTGCCAGCCCGACCCCATCCACCTCTCCTGCCAGATGAATATCGAACAGCAACAGGTCAGGCGCGGTACGGTGAAAACAATCCAGCGCATCAAAGGCATTGTCACATACCCCCGCTACCTCATAGCCCATCTGCTCCGCCAGCATTTCGAAGCGGTCGGCGTGCAGCGGTTCGTCTTCTACGATCAGGATTTTCATAATGTGAATTCAGCCCCCAAAAGAAACGAAAGATATGGCTTTTTAGTGAGTGGCGCCCGCGCTTTACGATCTCCGGTTTTGACGTTTGCCCGACACATCTGCGGCGTGGATTCTCCCGTATAGAAGTACAGAAACCTTAGACGCTTATCTCAGTTTAACCCGTATGAAAAATATCATTCACCTGCTATGTGCGCTGCTGTTGCTGAATGCCAGCGCATGTGCCCAGAAACCCGCCACCGTGAAAAGCACTGCCTCTGCCCCCACCCCTGCCGACATTACCCCGGTGACCAAAACCGATGCACAATGGAAAGCCCAGCTCACCCCGCTCCAGTACCAGGTAACCCGTGAGCA
>RDXT01000729.1 GCA_004292985.1 Bacteroidota bacterium | reverse complement strand
AATGGCAGAAGCGCCCGCATAGGGGTGCGCCTGGATCAGGCAGGCGGCAAGACCGGAGATCAGCGGACAGGAAAAGGACGTACCATTTCCCTGGAGCAATACGCCCTGGTGATTCACATAAAAGGTGCGCTCCCCCCTGGCAGCGAGGTCTGGCTTGATCCGCCCGTCGCCGCTGGGGCCGCGGCTGCTGAAATCTGAAAGCTGCCCGCAGAGGTCCACCGAGGCTATGGCCAGTACCGAATCGCCGTCTGCCGGAGCATTAAGGCCATCTGTGCCATTGTTCCCGGCGCTGTTCACCACCACAATGCCCTTGGCGGCGGCCATATCCGCAGCACGGGTGATCAGTGCGGTATTACCATCGAGATCGGCGAAACTGTAATCTCCCTGCCCCGGATCAAAAACCGAGTAGCCCAGCGAAGTGGTAAATACCTGCGCCCCGAGGCTGTCGGCAAACTCGGCCGCGGCAATCCAGTTGTCTTCTTCGCGGTGGGTTTCGGAAGAGTCGTTTTCGGTGCGCAGCAAAATATAGGAAGCCCCTGGCGCTGAGCCTGTTAGCCCACTGCTTTTATCTGCTGCCAGAATCGAAAATACATAGGTCCCGTGGCGGCAGTGCCCGCAGCTATGGTACAGAGTCTCGTCGCGATCCACATAGTCGCGGGTAGCGAGGATGCGGTTTTGGGTGAAGAGCGGGGCAAAAGCGGCGAGTTCATTTACCCGGAAAAAGCCATTGTCAAATACAGCGATTTTCACCCCTCTTCCATCGTAGCCCGAAGCGTGAAGCCAGTCCAGACCCAGCATGCTCAATTGGAGGGACGAGGTATCCGGCTCTTCGGGACAGGCGGCTTCCAGACCTGTGGTATGGGCATAGACCGCAACCGGGCGGATCTCCTTTACACAGGGGAGCGCAGAGACCGCAGACAATTGCTCCGGACGCATGCGCACCGAAATCGCATTGAGCCAGCGGGAACTGTTTACATGCTCCGCGCCGATGCTTTCAACAGCCCTTATATAGGCGGGCCAGACCGGAAAATCGCTTTCATCCGGCAAAATACCCTGCGACAAACGGTTATCTATCGCCGCCGGAGAAAGCAGGGATTCGATATTCCATTGGCCTACATCGCCTTTATCCTGGAAAAACACCCAGTATTTGTCCTGGGAAATCACCGTTCCCATCAGCATCCACACAAAGACCAGACTGACACAGCGCTTCATAAAAACGAGATTAATATGCTGAATGATAGACGTTTCTGGATAAAAATTGTTTTACTCCGGCTGCTTAACGCCCTGCGCATCCTGCGTTTCGGGTGTGGGTGCCGGATTCGTCAGATGCTCCCGCACATGCGGCTGGGGCATTTTGGGCAGGCCATGAATCTCGACCAGCGTCGGCGCAATGACAAGGGCCACGACCGTCATCAGTTTCAGCAGAATATTGAGCGAAGGTCCGGAGCTGTCTTTAAAAGGATCGCCCACATTATCACCCACTACTGCGGCTTTATGCGGTTCTGAGCCTCTGAAGTACAATTTACCATTAATATCCACCCCTTCCTCAAACATCTTTTTCGCATTTTCCCAGGCCCCCCCGGCATTCGACTGAAAAATAGCCAGCAGCACACCGGCTACCGTTACGCCTGCCAGCAAACCGCCCAGCATTTCCTGCCCGTACACCAGCCCTGCCAACACCGGTACAACGATGGCCAGCAGGCCCGGTAGCAGCATTTCGCGGAGAGAAGCACGGGTCGAAATATCCACACAGCGCTCATACTCAGGCTTTCCGTTGGCTGCATCCACAATGGCTTTTTCATCCGCAGAAGCCTTGCTCATGTCGGAGTTGTATCTTTTTAACACTTCCAGGGCCGCTTTTAACTCCGGAATTACGCTGAACTGGCGGCGCACTTCCTCGATCATGGCCGTAGCGGCGCGTCCCACCGCGCTCATCACCATCGCCGAAAACACAAAGGGCAGCATCGCCCCCATCAGCAGGCCCGCCATCACGCGCGGGTTGGCGATGTCTATCACCTGGAGGCCCGCCTGCTGGATATAGGCCGCAAAAAGTGCCAGCGCCGACAAGGCCGCCGAAGCAATCGCAAAACCCTTGCCAATGGCAGAGGTCGTGTGTCCCACCGAATCGAGTTTGGCAGTGCGGATGCGCACATCTCTGGGCAAATCTGCCATCTGCGCGATACCGCCCGCATTGTCGGTAATGGGCGCGTAGGCATCTACAGAGAGCTGGATACCGGTCGTGGCCAGCATACCTACCGCCGCGATCGCGATGCCATAAAGCCCCGCATTGCCGTGTGCCACCAGAATTGCCACAGCAATCAGCACCACCGGAATCGCGGTGGACATCATTCCCACCCCCAGACCTGCGATCATATTGGTCGCCGCTCCGGTCGAGGACTGCCGCACGATGCTCATCACCGCCCTTTTGCCCAAACCTGTATATTGCTCTGTAATATAGGCAACCCCCAGACCTGCCAGCAGCCCCGCCATCATTGCCCGGAATACCCCCCAGGCAGTGTAGGTGATTCCTTCAAAAACCCAGCTCTGCGGAATCATCAGCCGGATAACGACATAAGAAAGGGCCGCAGTCAGGACCGATGCGCCCACAGAGGCAGTGGTCAGCGCCCGCTGG
>RDXT01000728.1 GCA_004292985.1 Bacteroidota bacterium | reverse complement strand
CAGCACCTCCACATGCGAGGCCCATGCCTGGCGGGTGCGGGTAAAGTGTCCGCCGCGAAAGGTGCCCTGCGTGGCCAGAATACCGATCACGCCGCTGCGGGTCGCCTGAGCCGCAGGTTTGATCGCCGGTTCGATGCCCACAAAGCAGGTCTCCGGATGCCGGGCGCGCAACCATTGAATAGCCGCAGAAGTAGCTGTATTACAAGCAATTACAATAATATCACAACCCTTGCCTGTCAACTCGTTCACAATCCGCTCCGACAATACCTGTATCTCAGCCTCCGGGCGGGGGCCATAGGGGCAGTTGCCACTGTCCGCATAATAGCGGATACTTTCCTGCGGCAGCAGCGCCTGCACTGCCCGCCATACCGAAAGGCCACCGAGGCCTGAGTCAAACATCCCGATCATTGGGTAAATTTGCGATAAATTTCTGACTGACCTCTATTTATAGGCATCTCTCTTTGTTATCTTCGCCTTGTGGAATTCCTTAAAGATCTCAACGAAGCCCAGCGAGAAGCTGTTACCAGCCTCGAAGGCCCGCACCTCGTCATCGCAGGGGCCGGCTCGGGCAAAACGCGCGTACTTACCTACCGCCTCGCCTTCATTCTCTCCCAGGGACTGGCCGACCCGCAGGAACTGCTGGCGCTGACCTTTACCAACAAGGCCGCCGCCGAAATGAAGGAGCGTATCTTCCACCTCATCGGGGTCGAGGGTAAAAGTATTGTGATGGGCACCTTTCACTCGATCTTCTCCCGTATCCTGCGGATCGAAGCCGAGCGCATCGGATTTACCCGCTCCTTTACCATCTACGATGCCGACGACAGCCAGAAACAGGTACGCGACATCCTCAAAGAGCAAAAACTCGATGACAAGGTCTATAAACCCAAGGTTATCAGTCACGCCATTTCTTCGGCCAAAAACAAGCTCATTACCCCCAAAGAATACCTGGAGTTTGCCACCGACGACTTTAACCTCAAGGTCGCCGAGATCTTCCAGCTATACGAAAACCGCCTGTTTAAGTCCAATGCGATGGATTTCGACGATCTGCTGATCAAGCCGATCCTCTTATTCAAGACGCACCCGGATATTCTGTACAAATACCAGCACCGATTCCGCTATATCATGGTGGACGAGTATCAGGATACCAACGACGCGCAATATACCATCACCAAAATGCTTGCCGCCGTACATCAGAATATCTGTGTGGTGGGCGACGATGCGCAGAGTATCTACTCGTTCCGGGGGGCTAATATTCAGAACATTCTGAGCCTGAAAAAAGACTATCCCGATCTCAAGGTGATGAAGCTGGAGGAAAACTACCGCTCCACCCAGGTGATTGTAGATGCGGCCAACTCCATCATTGCGCGGAACAAAGACCAGATTCCGAAACGCGTATTTACCCGCAACGACTCAGGCGAACTCATTACCCTGGTCGAGGCCATGACCGAGCAGGACGAAGCCCGGCGCGTAAGCGACATGATCCGGGAGCAAAAACAGGTGCACAGTTATTTTAACAAAGACCTGGCCATCCTCTACCGCACCAACGCCCAGTCGCGGGCCATGGAAGACGAACTTCGCCGCGCGGGGGTGCATTACAAAGTATTTGGCGGACTCTCCTTTTACCAGCGAAAAGAAATCAAGGACACCGTTGCCTACCTTCGCCTGGCCATCAATACCCAGGACGAGCAGGCGCTGCTGCGGGTGATCAACTATCCGGTGCGGGGCATCGGCCAGACCAGCATTGACCAGATCACGGTGTTTGCGGATAAAGCCGGGCTGAATCTCTGGCAGGCGCTGGAGCGCGCAGATCAGTCAGGCATCCAGGCCCGGGCCGCCAACAAAATCAAAGAGTTTGTAACGATGGTTCGCAGCTTTGGGGTGACCGCCAAAAACCACCCGGCTTTTCATGCGGCCAGTTATATCGTGAAGCAATCGGGCATCCTCAAAGACCTCTTCGAAGACCAGACCGCCGAGGGTAAATCGCGCTGGGAAAACGTGCAGGAACTCCTCAACGCCACCCAGGCATTTACCGAGGACCCGACCAACGAAACCCCGACGCTCGAAAATTTCCTCTCCGAAATTGCCCTTTTCACCGACCAGGACACCAAAGAAGAAAGCGACGACTATGTAACCCTGATGACCATTCACTCGGCCAAGGGTCTGGAGTTTCGCTCGGTGTTTCTGGTGGGGATGGAAGAAAATCTTTTCCCCAGCGCAATGGCGATGGAGACCCGCGCAGACCTTGAGGAGGAGCGGCGGCTGTTTTATGTGGCCGTAACCCGCGCCCGCGACCGCCTCACCCTCACCTGTGCCCGCTCGCGCTACCGCTTCGGTTCGCTGCAATACAATGAACCGAGCCGCTTTATCAACGAAATTGACGCCCAGTATCTCCGTCGCCCCAGCCAGACGGTACGCCGGGATGTGGTGTCCTCCGGACCTCCGACGGCTTTTCAGCAGCGGAGGCAGGTGCGCCCCGTGGTGCAGCAGGCCGCCAGCGGCGAAGACGGCTTTGAAGCCGCCGATCCGGCCCTGGTCGTAGCAGGCGCCAAAGTGCTCCACCAGAAATTTGGCAAGGGTGAAGTAATCTCCGTCGAAGGCGAAGCCGGTGACCTCAAAGCGACTATATTCTTCCGCGA
>RDXT01000727.1 GCA_004292985.1 Bacteroidota bacterium | reverse complement strand
GGAGTAGATGTTGTAATAACCATCCGTTGCGGGATTAAACGTTGTATCCAGCGAGCCGTCGGTGTTTAGGCGGGCGATTCTGTTTCGGGCTATGTTATTGAATGAACTAAATAATCCGCCTGCAACGATTTTCCCATCCGGCTGAAGGGCGATGGAAGTGACAGCCTTATTAAATCCACTTCCCGTGTTAAAAGTGGTATCAGCTGAGCCGTCGGGATTCAGCCGGGCGATCCGGACATTAGGTAATCCATTGTAGGAGAAAAATTTCCCCCCTGTTACTATTTTTCCATCCGGCTGTATCGCAATAGAACTGACGTAATCATCAAATCCTGTTCCGGCGTTAAAGGTAAAATCAGCCGAGCCATTGGCATTCAGCCGAATGAGACTGCTTTTATCCGCTTGATTGTACACATAAAAATTCCCTCCTGCCAATATTTTTCCGTCCGGCTGCCGGGCAATTGCAAAAACAGACCGATCAAATCCTGTTCCGGGATCAAGCGTAGGATCGAAGGAACCATCGTCATTCAACCGTATGACCATACCCCTGTCATATACCACAGAAATATAGTAATAGTTTCCAGCCGCTACAATTTTCCCGTCAGGTTGGACCAATACAGACTCGATACGACTAATGGGATAAAAGTCGGCAAAAAGATACCTGAAGTTAAACGTCGTGTCAAGTGAGCCGTCAGCATGCAGCCGTATGATATTCCCACAGGGCACTCCACTGAAAGACTCAAACTTGCCTGCCACCACGATTTTTCCATCCGGCTGCAGGGCAAGAGAAGTGAAGTAACCGTAATTATCAACTCTTGCACCGGGATTAAATGTTGTATCGGATGAGCCATCGGCATTCAACCGGGTAACACCGTATTGGGATATTCCATCAATATAAGCAAGCCTTCCTGCCACCACGATTTTCCCATCCGGCTGGAGGGCGATGGAAGTAACAGTAACATCAACTCCTGTCCCGGGATTAAATGTTGTATCGAGCAAGCCATCGGAATTCAGCCGGACAACGCCGTTTTGGGTTGTTCCATTGAAAGACGTAAACTGTCCTCCCACCAGGATTTTCCCGTCTGGCTGCAGGGCAATGACACCATAAAGATCATCAAATCCTGATCCGGGATTAAACGTTGTATCGAGCAAGCCATCGGCATTCAGCCGCGCAATACCGTTTCGGGTAACTCCATTGAAAGCAGTAAACCTCCCCTGAGCCACGATTTTTCCGTCCGGCTGCAAACAGATGCTACTGATTACACCATCAAATCCTGACCCAGGATTAAATGTTGTATCAGGAAAACCATCCGCATGGAGTCGGGTAATATACTTCAGAGGTGTTCCATTGAAAGAAGTAAACGTCCCGCCCAGTACCATTTTCCCGTCTGGCTGGAGGGCGATGGAAGTAACATCCCCTTTAACTCCACTCGCCAGTCCCAGGTCACCCGGATTAAAGGTGGAATCGTTTCTGCCCGGCTGGGCCAGAGCGGCGCTGAACATCAGGCATAGCAGAACGGTCAACAGGGTTTTCATAGGAAAAAGGAATTGCGGGTTTTGTGCATTTCGTTAAGGAAGGCTTTGGGAGCTGAGTGCGGGGCTTAGTGTTTCACAATCTTGTGCACGCTGTGCTCACCCGTGAGAGTTGATACATCGAGCAGATACATCCCGCCCGGCAAGTCACCGAGGCCCAGTTCCACCATACGGGCGGTACCGACCTGCCGGGTGAGCAGCAACTGACCTGCCAGGTTCCGTACAGTTACCTGCACATCGGAATACTCTTCCCCAAGTTCGATCCATACATGGTCCTCAGCGGGATTGGGATAGACGCGTACCACAGCACCAAGTGTAGTGTCCCCGATGATGATGCCCACCCCTCCGAGTAAGCGGGTGATCCGGTTGCGTCCTATCCCATTGAAATAGGTAAAGCCTCCCCCTGCCACAATTTTCCCGTCCTGCTGGAGGGCGAGGGAACGGACGTCTCCATTAAATCCTGTTCCAGGATTAAAAGTAGTGTCGAGTGAGCCATCGGTATTCAGGCGTGAGATGCCGCCTGGGCCTCCCCCTACCAAAATTTTTCCGTCCGGCTGAAGGGCTACGAAAGTAGCGCCACGGATTGCAGAAACAAAAGCAGCATCGCGCGAGCCATTGGCATTCAGCCGGATGAAGTTCCGCGGGGGCGTCCCATTGAAGACTAAGTATCCGGTTATAAGGATTTTTCCGTCCGGCTGGACGGCGATGGAGTTGACAGAGGAATGATAATATGTTCCCGCATTAAACGTGGCATCCGGCGAACCGTTGGCATTTATACGGGCAATACTGAATCTTGCCAATGTATGAAAGTTATTAAATTCCCCCCCTGCAATTATTTTTCCATCCGGCTGAAGAGCGACAGATCTAACAGTAGCCAACGAGAACGAAAACGTGCTTTTATAAGCATCAAATCCGCTTCCAGCCTGAAAAGTGTTATCGGATGAGCCATCCGCATTCAGCCGGCCAATCATTCCATGTGAGTAAGAATAATACGGTTCGCTTGACCCTACCCATACTATTTTTCCGTCTGGCTGTATGGCGATGGAGTAGATGTTGTAATAACCATCCGTTGCGGGATTAAACGTTGTATCCAGCGAGCCGTCGGTGT
>RDXT01000726.1 GCA_004292985.1 Bacteroidota bacterium | reverse complement strand
TCAGGCAGATAAATGCCTTCTTCGCACCAGGGCACCTGATCGGCAGGGAGGCGGAGATGGATTTTCCGGGGATTAATGCGCACACTGACCGGAGGAACCTGTGCATAGGCGTCCAGCAGAGAAGACCAGCGATCGGGAAACTGCGCGTGAAGGCGCTCTACGAAGGGGGCGGGCAACTGCATCCTGCAATATACGCGCTTATTCTGCCATCGAAAGCAGATCGGTCAGTCCTTCGGGCTGGAGACGGAGTTTTTTGCGCTGAAATTCTGATACGGGCTTCCACACAGCGCGGCTTGCTCCCGGATGACCGCGCCCTATCTCAGATTTGCGGTAATTTTCTTTATTCACGAAATCTCCTTTAAACATGAAGATGATCTCGTGCAGGGTTTTGCCATTTTCGGCAGTTACATTCTCTTCCGGCCCCAGGAAAGTGAGATTTTCGATTTCTTCGCCCAATTCGCTGCGAACCTGACGGCGAACGGACTCCCAGCTGTATTCTCCAAACCCTACACTTCCTCCCGGCAACTGATACACATACTCTTCGTGTTCGTTGTCGTAGTTTTCCAGGACGAGAATGGATTCTTTCCGCCGGAAAATACAAAGGACAATGGCTTGAATCTGGCGTGTGTCCATGGACTTTTGTACCAGGTTCGTTATCATGATACGCTCGGGGGATATAGATGTGTAAGAACCCTGCAATACTAACACCTCCTGTGGCAAGTTGCAGGACGCTTTCTCTATATTCCTTTACACAAACCCTCTGACCCCAAAAGCATCTCTATTGGATAATTTAGATCATAAAGGATAAAACCGGGCCCTAAAACGCGTATATTAAGGTAAATTCAACTCCTTTTTAACAAATCCTTACATTCGCGAAAAGGCAGAAATGGGAGAATACGGCCTTATTTCCTCCGGATTTCGACGCGGTAGCTCTTGCTCTGCCCTCCGGCACTCAGGCGTGCCACATACCATCCATCGGCGAAGGGACAGCTGATCCGGGTGCTTTCACCCGGAGCGAGATCGCGCAGCAGCAGCCTGCGTCCCGGCAGGTCGAACATTTCCAGGCGGGCGGCGACTCCCGGCGGAGACAGGATCCACAGCTCGCCTTCGCTGGGATTGGGATAGAGTTTCCACGAAAGCTCCGGCGCATCGGGTAGTCCCACAGCGCAGTTGAGGGGCAGAATGCCGCGCTCGCAAAAATACCGGTTGATGACCGGGCTGTGAATACCATTATATAATAAGGTGTCGGCCTCCAGCAGCAGCCTCGCGCCATCGGCCAGGCTCATGTTGGGGGCATTGCTATACAGTTCCTGCAGAGCCAGGCGGTCGCAGACTTCGGCCCCGATTTCCTGCCGGATCAGCATCAGGGTAGAGGCCCAGAGCATTCCGTAGGTGTAAATGCTGGTGCTTACAGGCGGATAGGTGGTGGTAGTGATGGCCATGCGTCCGGGCCAGAATTCATTTTGCCCGTCCCAGTTAAAAAGATATTCCCACTGCCAGTGGCTGAGGTCGTAGGAGTACGCCGCCGCAAAATAATCTCCCACGCCTTCATCGAGGCCCCTGCGCTCCACGCCTGTGCGGGTACCGGGCGCGGCAGCATCGGAAAGGGCATGGCCATATTCGTGGATAATTACATCGGCATCTTCGGCATCGTCCACCCCGCCTTCGCCAAAGAGGAGATAGGAGTTGCCTCCATTGGAAATGAAAACAGACTGGTCGCTGTTGCCCTGCCCATGCGGATCACAGCGCAGCGGGCCATTGCGTAGGTTGGTGAATCCCAGCCGCTGCACATAGCGCTGAAAGGTGTCTATATGATAGTAGGTCATCACGTCCTCAAAGCCCGGCATCTCGCGGATAAAATAAAAAAGGCCGTTTTCGGAGGAGGCAGGTGGGGTAAAAAAGGGGCTTATGTCCTGGATTTTCACAAAAGGCCCTTCCAATAAGAAGGAATCATTGCGGAAAGTGATGTTTTTCAGGGCAATGGTATCTGTCAGCGTCGTAAAAAAGGGCTTATGCAGGTCGCTGCTGTCTTTAAACAGGGTTCCGTAGGGGCTTTGGGCCCGTGTGCAGGGGTCCGGGCGGAAAACCAGGGCCTTTCCGGTGGTGTCTTCCGCAAAATAGGCCCCCCGGTCTGTACGGCTGATTTCCCGGCCATCGCGTCCGTCGAGGAGAATCTCGTAACTGGCAACTGGATAATGCTGATGCGTAATGACCTGATAAACAGGGAGTAATGACCCTTCTTGTACAAGCCACTGCACAGCGGACTGCACTTCATAGGCCCCTGTCTGCTCTGCCATGCGGGGGGCGATTGTCGCCGGATCATAGCTGAAAGCAGGTGCGGATACATGGGGAAAAGCGACCAGATACTCCATCCAGGAGCGGATGCGGCCTGAGTGATCGAGCGTTGCCTTCAGCCCGGCGCCATGAACCGGAAGTCCCTGCCAGGTTTGTATATAAGTATAGTGTGTACCGCCGGGGCTTTTAATCTGGTGTTGCAGCCGCAGATCGCTGCCGCTCTGTCCCAGCACCGGAAACTGCTCCAAAGCCAGGACCCGAAGCTGTGCTGTATCCGTTACAGGGGGTAAAAAGCCGTCAGCACGGCGATAGGTGGCTGTCTGTGCATCCACCACAGCGCCCGATAAGAACAGCA
>RDXT01000725.1 GCA_004292985.1 Bacteroidota bacterium | reverse complement strand
CCCCAGTCGAGTCCCAGCCTTCCGGCCTCCTGATAATGTGCCAGGCCCTCGTTGCCGCGCTCCCGGTCGGAGATCATCAGTGCGCCGAGGTTGTAGTGGGCTTTGCGTCCGGCGGGGATAAATGCGATGGCATTTTCATACGCGGCAATAGCTCCGGCGGAGTCTCCGGTTTTCATCAGGTGGTCTGCCTGCTGCACCTGGGCAGAGTAGATCAGCATAGGGATCGTTTTCCACTTTTCACTGCCTTCTGCAATGATAATTCCCACCATTCCCAGCAACCAGACGATAATTAATCCAAAACGGGTGCCCTGGTTGATCAGGTAAAACAGGCTGATGTTGCGGCGGAATAAGGTGAGATGGTTCGTCAGCAGGAAAAAGATGTGTCCGGCGCCTACAAAAAAGAAAAACAGCACCGCCAGACGCTCGAAGGCAAAAGGGAAAATATGGTCGCCCGAAGCGCTGCCCCAAAACCAGAAACTCAGCGAAAGGATGCCCCAGCCGAGCAGCAGGAGGCTGTAGGCCGCCTGCGAATTGATCGCTTCTTTGACCTGGGGATATTGATTCTGCGAAGTAAAAACCATCGCTATGGCCGAAATGGCCACCAGATACATCGGCTTGATGCCCCTGGAAAGCCCGGAAAAGGAAATACCCAGGTTCAGAAAATCGAGCAGCCAGAAAAACTCCAGCAGCATCAGCAGGGAAAATCCGGCAATCACCCAGGGCAGTCCCCGGCGGTTTGCTTCTTCTTTATGGTGGGTCGCCGCGATAACAACCAGGTTGGTCGGTTCTTTGGCGATAAAGAGCAAAAAGATCAGGCTCAGAAAAATCAGATAGCCAATGCTTCCCGCAGCCATGCCATCGAGTGCTGGCCAGCCTCCCCGCCACAAGGCAGCGCCAATCAGCAGGGTGTGGTACACCGCAAAGATCAGGCAGCGCCAGACAAGGTCCCAGCGCAGCATATTCATCTGAAAGACATAGGCAAACCCGAGGCCCGTCATGATCAGGGCAAACTCCAGCAGGCGGAAGGTATCGTCCGGATACAGCACGCGGGCGATCCCCGAAAAGTGAATAAACAAGGCATAGAGCAAATATCCGGCATAGATCCAGCGGGTGCGGATGAGCGTCAGCGCCCCCAGAATCCCCGCCCAGGCAAGGCCCTGCATCAGCCAGAAAACGAGGGAGGGAAAGCGGCCCGGCAACAAAGGCCCGGCTGCATACATTACCCATACCCGGAAGGCCGGAAGCGCCAGCTCCATCGAGCGGTACTGGTGCCTCAGGGTCTCCGCCACTACATTCGCGGCTTTTACATCCGGCGCTTCCTGAACGACAGGCGCCCAGAACCAGGGCATATTCACCGCAAACAAAAACGCTGCCGCAGCGAAAGCCAGCACAGAAAACAGCGCAATAAATATCCCCTTTTGTCCCCGGGTAAATGAACGATAAAAATAATTCAGGGGCAGGAAAGGCAGTTGTTTCAGGTCCATTACTTTTTTACCACTTTGGGAACACGGAAAAAAGCACCCTTGCTGTCAGGGGCATTGCGGAATACTTCCTCCTCCGAAAGCCGCTCCGAAGGCTCGTCAGGGCGCAGCACATTCAGCTCATCTGTCATATGAATCAGCGGCTCGACCCCGGAGGTATCGAGTTCCTGGAGCTTGTCCACGAAATTAAACATCCGCTGCAAATCGGCCTTCAGATGGGCGCGATCAGCCTCCGGAATGTCCAGACGAGCCAGATCAGCCAGCTTTTGAAGCAATTCGTCAGTAATCTGCATAGGGTATAAACAGAAATTTGCCCGGCAAATTGCAAAATTATACCGGGCAAACAGGAAGTTCTATCGCAGCAGTGTAATATTTCCGGTAAAGTTTTGCGCTCCGATGCTCAGGGTGTAGTAGTACACGCCTTCGGGAGCCCTGCTGTCGTCAGAGGTAATGCCATCCCAGGCTGCACCTGCGGTCGTGGAACTGAACATCAGCCTGCCCCAGCGGTCAAATATGCGCAGCTCGTAGGTGTCTTTTCCATTGTATTCCACCAGATAGGCATCATTTACGCCATCGGTATTGGGGGTAAATACGTTGGGGATAAACAGCCTCGGCTCCACAATCACCACAATGGTGCTGGTCGTGTCTATACAGCCCCCTTCGTCGGTAATCACCAGCAATACTTCGTAGGTACCTGCTTCCTGGTAATAATGAACGGGATTTTCAACAGAAGCGGCTTTTCCGTCACCAAAGTTCCAGAACCATTGGGTAGCTCCCTGCGAAAGGCTGGTAAAACGCACCTCGGCATCCGGCAGCACCACAGGCGTACCAGGAACCGGATCGCTTTCAAAGATAGCCTCGCCGCGGGGCGTTACCTGAATCACCTGCTCATTGCTGCTCACGCTGCATCCGCCTGCCCCGGTCGCGGTGAAAGAAACCACATATTGTCCCGGCTCGGTATAGGTATGCACCGGATCCGGCTCATTGTTGATCGGGCTACCGTCGCCAAAGTCCCAGATAAAGGAAATTCCTGTGCCTGAATTCTGGAAGAAGCTGACTGTCAGGTCTTCGCAGCCACGGGTAAGGGAACTGATGAACTCAGCTTTCGGGGTCGGATTGACCTCGATGCGCACCGAGTCGCGGTCGAAGCAGACACCTTCGGAGAGGGTTA
>RDXT01000724.1 GCA_004292985.1 Bacteroidota bacterium | reverse complement strand
GCGCATATCTGGAAAACTCAACTGCAAGCCTTGATTACACTCAAGTTCAGGCCCATGGGATATTGACTTGCTTTCGCAATCCACTTATTACTGAGTATAGGAGCGTTAGGCTTGGGCATGGGCATTAGCTGGTATTCTGAAACATCCCTCAACCTGGTAAATCAGAGACAAAAAATGAAACGAACCGGAAACCTATTGACAGCGATCCCTATGGGACTTGTTATTTACCTGCTCATTTCATGCAGCGACCATTCAAAAACAAACATTAACCCGGCCGAAAAAGACGTTATGGCAAAAAAATCAAACCCAGTCGTGTACTTTGAAATACCCGTTAACGACATTGACAGAGCAATAACGTTTTATGCGGCAGTATTCCACTTTGACTTTGAAAAAGAGACCATTGATCATAATGAAATGGCATTGTTCCCATTTGCTGACGAAAACACAGGCATTTCAGGCGCATTGGCAAAAGGAGAAATTTACAAACCGACAAAAGACGGAGTCGTGATATACTTCAGTACAAAAAACATTGATGAAACATTAACATCAGTAACTTCAAACGGTGGACAAATCCTATATCCAAAAACAGACAATGGAATAGGACTTGTTGCAGAATTTGAAGACACAGAAGGGAACAGAATAGCCTTGTATCAATCAAAAGAATAACGATAAAATTACAGCGCTGGCAATATGGCAACAGAAAAATCCCGTAAATCCTGTTCATCCTGTCCACCATTCCTACCCTTGCTTGCGAGTGATCTGTAAAGCTTCGCATACTTGTCGCGCTTATGTGATAAGCGGCTACGGGCAGTGCGGCTACGCCAGTCGGTCTCCCGTAGCGGCGACTTGAGTCGCTGCCCAACACCCATGCGTACGCAGAGCCACTCCGTGCGTTTTCAGTGTCAGCGACTAAAGTCGCCGCAACAGAAAAATCCCGTAAATCCTGTAAATCCTGTCCAGTATTCCTGCTCTTGCCAGTGAAAAGCCCCTATTTCCGAATCACCGGCGACACATTTGCCCTGAAAATACGGAGTTCCAGCAAGTCGCGGGCGCTGTATATCCCATCCTCTCTTTCGCAGCGGGTTTGCTCAAGCAAAGAAACGAGCTCCTCATACGGAATCAGGGCCACCGCCACCTGCCCCCGTGCAGTTTGGGGATTAAACCAGATCAGGCGGATGTAGCGGATCCGGAAAAACGCATCAGAATTGCGGGTCGAAAAGCCCTCCTCCGCGATCAGGTCGAGCTGTTCCTCTAACCACTCCCACTCGACTTCGGGCTGCTCATTTTCGGGCGAAACACCCTGCAAAGCCAGCAGGCCATAGATAAAATCGTAGTAGGACAGCGACTCCGCAGGCCGCGCAGCCTTACGGACAGAAATCTCGCCTTTCTCCCAGGCAGCCAGCAGGGTGCGCACCAGGCCCGGCTCTTCCCCGGGACCTTTTGCATGGGCAAGCGCTGCGTTTTCCGGGCTGCGGAGCGGCAGCGAAAGCAGGGTCATATTCCGGAAAAAATCGCGCGTGCCCGCCTGGGCCTTTTTCACCGCAGGCAGGGCTTTACTTTCGACATAAATATAGCCCAGCGAGTCGTTTTGCGCCGGAAGCCGAAGCACAGCACTGCACAGCAGCAGCAAAATACACCCCGGGCGGATCAATGTCCCAGCTCTTTCCATACCAGCGAGCAGGCACCGAGGATCGCGGCATCGCTTTCGGGCAGCTTCGAAGGGATAAATTTCACCTTGTTGCGGAAAATAGAGAGCAGATTGGCCTCCATGTGCCGCTGGGTAGGCTCCAGAATCCAGTCTCCGGCACGGGCCACTCCCCCGAAAAAGAAAATCGCTTCAGGACTGGTAATGGCCACCATGTCGGAAAGCGACTCGCCTAAAATTTTACCTGTATATTCAAATGCCTCCCTGGCAATACTGTCACCCGCTTCCGCAGCTTGGTACACGTCTTTGGGAGTCATGTCTTCGGGCAGAATATGCTTCAGACGGCTATCCTGCTGGGTGCCGGTCAGCAACTCGTGCACCGTCAGAACCACACCCCTGGCAGAGGCATAGGTTTCGACGCAGCCTTTGCGCCCGCAGGTACACATCCGTCCGCCGCGCACCGCAGTTACGTGCCCAAACTCCCCTGCAAAACCATCGTGCCCGTAGATCAACTGACCATTGGCCACAAAGCCACTGCCAACGCCCGTTCCGAGGGTAATAATGACAAAGTCGCGCATGCCTTTTGCGCCGCCATAGATCATTTCACCGATAGCCGCCGCATTGGCGTCGTTGGTCACGACCACCGGGAGGTCATAAAACTTGCGGAAAAGCTCGGCCAGCGGGATCACACCGCGCCAGCGCAGGTTGGGGGCAAACTCGATTGTGCCTTTGAAGTAGTTGGCGTTGGGAGCGCCGACACCGATGCCGACCAGTTCCAGCGGCTCGGCAACTTCCTTGATAAGGCCGGCTACCGCTTCGTGCACAGCGCCGACAAAGTCTTCGGGGTTCTCATGTTCACGGCTCGAAATAGAGTCGCTGGCAAGAATGTGTCCGTGGGCATCGGCGATGCCAAACTTGGTGTTGGTGCCTCCAATGTCTATACCTATGGCTACGGGTCTCATATCAAATCGGGGGTAAATGCGCAATTGCAGCTAAATATATACGCCG
>RDXT01000723.1 GCA_004292985.1 Bacteroidota bacterium | reverse complement strand
CTGATGGGGTCCAAAGAGGGCATTATGCACATCTCGATGGCTTTTTTGAATCCGGGAGACCGCGTACTGGTGCCCAATCCGGGCTATCCAACCTATACCTCGATCACCCGTCTGGTGGGTGCGGAGGTGCTCCCCTACCCGCTCCGGGCAGAAAACCATTGGCTACCCGACCTCGAAGCACTTGAAAGTCAGGGACTTGAAGGGGTAAAGCTGATGTGGGTCAATTATCCGCACATGCCCACAGGCGCGCTGGCACCCGATGCTTTTTTTGAAAAACTGATCGCATTTGCCCGCCGCAACCAGATTTTGCTGTGCAGCGACAACCCCTACAGCCTGGTGCTCAATCCTGCCCCCCAAAGCCTGCTGGGGTATGAGGGTGCTAAAGAAGTGGCCATCGAACTGAATTCGCTGAGCAAATCGCACAACATGGCCGGATGGCGCGTGGGGATGGTCGGCGGAGCGAAAGAGTACATTGACCCCATTTTGCAAATCAAAAGCAATATGGACTCCGGTATGTTCCTTCCGATGCAGGAGGCTGCGGTCAAGGCACTTTCCAACAGCTACGCCTGGCACCAGAGCCGCAACGACGAGTACCGCGAACGCCGCAAAATTGCCTGGCAGCTCCTCGACAAACTGGGCTGCATGTATGAGTCCAATCAGTCGGGCATGTTTGTCTGGGCGCGGATTCCGGATACGGAAAGCAACGGTGAGGCCCTCTCCGAAAAGCTGCTGAACCAGCGGAGTGTCTTTATTACGCCGGGATTTATTTTCGGGGATGAAGGTGAAAAATACATCCGGATCTCGCTTTGTGCCCCCCTTCATCGTATGCAGGAGGCACTGGACCGTGTTGAGACCCTCCAACAGATACCCCAGCCATGACTATTTCGATTGTAGGCCTCGGCCTGATTGGCGGCTCACTCGCCCTCGACCTCCGGGCCAATGGCTTCGCTACCCGCCTGATCGGGGTGGATGAAAACCCGGAGCACACCCGCATCGCGCTGGACTATGGGCTGGTAGATGAGGTGCGCAGCCTCGCAGGAGCCTGTATGGCGGCGGATATTGTGGTGCTGGCGGTGCCTGTGGGCGCGATCCGCAGTTTGCTGCCGCTCGTGCTGGACTCGCTGAGTGAAAAGGGGGTCGTTACCGATATGGGTTCGACCAAGGGCCTTATCGCCCGTGAGGCTGCCGGGCATGCCCGCCGCAAGCGCCTTGTGCTGGCACACCCGATGGCGGGCACAGAGTACTCGGGTCCCAAAGCAGCTGTGAGTCAACTTTTTCAAGGCAAAGCCGCCATCATCTGCGATGCGGAACACAGCGACCCGGAGGCGGTGCAAAAGGTGGAGCGTATGTTTAAAAGTCTGTTTATGAGGATTTTACATATGAATGCTACGGAACATGACCTGCACGTAGCCTATGTCTCCCACATTTCGCACATCAGTTCATTTGCACTGGCCTTAACGGTACTCGAAAAGGAAAAAAGCGAATCGAACATCTTTAACCTGGCGAGCGGGGGTTTTGCCTCCACGGTGCGTCTGGCCAAAAGTTCTCCCCGGATGTGGCGGGATGTATTTGAGCAAAATACCCCCCATGTGTTAGACGTGCTCGACAGTTATATTGAGCAGATACAGCGGTTCCGGACCCTGATCGCCGAAGGTGCGTATGAAGAGACCTACGCGCTGATGCAGGAAGCAAATGACATTGGTCGCATTCTTAAATAAACATTAACCTTTCAACTCTTTACAATGGCAAGCTTACCAATTACCCCGCTGAAAGACTGGGGATTCGGGCTGAATGAAAGTGTACGTATTTTCGGTCCCTGTAGCGTCGAGTCGCCTGAGCAGGTGATGGAAACCGTTCAGGGCCTCGCACCGCATGGAGTGGACTTTATCCGGGGAGGTGTATGGAAGCCCCGCACACGACCCAATGCATTTGAAGGGGTGGGAAGCCCCGGCCTAAAATGGCTCAAAGAAGCCGGACAGTCCATCGGCAAGCCGGTGATGACCGAAGTCGCCAATGTTAAGCACGTATATGAAGCCCTGCGCACAGGCGTGGATGTGCTCTGGATCGGTGCCCGCACCACCACCAACCCCTTTGCGGTGCAGGAAATCGCCGATGCGCTCGAAGGCGTGGACATTCCGGTATTTATCAAAAACCCTGTCAATCCTGACCGCGAACTCTGGATCGGCGCTATCGAGCGTATGCTCCGTGCGGGCATTAGCAAGGTAGCGGTGATTCACCGGGGATTTTCCTCCTACGGCAAGTCGCGCTACCGCAATCCGCCACAGTGGGAAGTTCCGATCGAACTGAAGCGTCGCCACCCGGAAATCCCCATCATTGTGGACCCCAGCCACATCTGCGGTAACCGCGAACTCCTGGCCGCAGTAGCCCAGAAGGGCCTCGATCTCGACTTCAATGGCATGATGATCGAAGTGCACATTACGCCCGACAAAGCGCTGAGCGATGCCAAACAGCAGATCACACCCGACAGGCTCGGAGAACTCCTCAGCGGGCTTGTCCGCCGGACCCCCGACAGCACTAACCCCGTTTTTATCCACCAGCTTGAGGCCATGCGGGAAGAAATTGACGAAATTGACCACCGGATCATTGATATGCTGGCCGACCGCATGAAACTGGCCGAGAAAATCGGACGCTTCA
>RDXT01000722.1 GCA_004292985.1 Bacteroidota bacterium | reverse complement strand
CATGCCATTGTCAGTTGCTGGAAAGAAGCGCAGCCTGACCTGATCCTGATCGAAGGGCAGTCTTCGCTCCGCAATCCCAGCGGCCCCTGCGGTCTGGAGTTTCTGATTTCAGGAAATGCCCGCTATACCATCCTGTTGCATGCCCCCAAACGCCGCTACTATGACAATGATCCGCACTGGGGCGAAATACCGCCTGTAGAAAGCGAAATAGACCTGATCGAACGGGCGGGATCAAAAGTACTCGCACTGGCCCTGAATACCGAAGGTTGCACCGATGCGGGAGCCTTTGAGTATCAGCGTTTCTATGAAGAAAAACTACAGATTCCCGTACTGCTGCCCCTGCAGGAGGGTGTCGGCAAAGCCCTTCCTTTACTGAAGGAACTTCTGCCATGAAAATCACCCGCATACATGCCTGGCGCAAAAACCTCGCCCTGACCCGGCCTTACAGCATCGCAGGTTATACCTTTTCAGATGTCGAAAATGTATTTCTGGAAATCGAACTGGAAAACGGCATCACAGGCATCGGCGCAGCCAGTCCGGCGGAGGAAGTGGTGGGCGAATCCTGCGAAATGAGCTTCCGGAACCTCACCTCGCCCTTTTTTGAGCAAATGACCGGGCGCGACATCCGGCATTTCCGGCAGTTGATTTCAGAAGCAGCCACTGCCTTCCCAAACCTCCCAGGCACGCAGGCGGCTTTCGACATCGCCCTGCACGACGCTTTTGGTAAGTATCTGGGCATTCCGGTGGTGGAATTTTACGGGCAAAAAATCCGTCAGCTTCCCACGTCTGTCACCCTCGGTATCCTGTCGCTGGAGGACACCCTCGCCACCGCCGGGGAATACCGGAAGCTGGGATTTAAGGTGCTGAAAATCAAGACAGGCGAAGACCCGGAGCAGGACATCGAGCGGCTGCGGGCGCTCTCGCTGCACTACAAAAAACAGTTTACGATCCGGGTGGATGCCAACCAGGGCTACAGCCTGGGCCAGTTGCAGCAGGTCCTCGCCGCCACGGAGTCTATAGGCATCGAACTGACCGAGCAGCCTTTGGCAGCAGGCCGGGAAACTGAACTGCTCTCCCTCAGCGAAGTCCAGCGCCGCCGCCTCGCCGCCGACGAGTCCCTGAAAGACGAGCGTGCGGCCCTTCGCCTGTCACAGCTCCCTCAGCCCTTCGGCATTTTCAACATCAAACTGATGAAGTGTGGCGGAATTGTGCCCGCGCTTGAAATCGCCACCATCGCCCGCCACGCAGGCATAGACCTCTTCTGGGGCTGCAACGACGAAAGCATCGTCAGCATCACCGCTGCCCTGCACGCTGCCTTCGCCTGTCCGCACACCCGCTACCTCGACCTCGACGGCAGTTTCGACCTCGCCGAGGACATCGTTTCCGGCGGCTTCGTGATGGAAAACGGCTGCCTGAGGATTGCCGGTGGGCCGGGGTTGGGGGTTGTGAGGCGGTAGGGGTGGGTGGTGTCATCCTTCGTAGTGTCATCCTTCGATACAGCCTATTTAGGCTTACTCCCATAGGGACAAGTCAGGATGACAGGTAGCGCCCGGTGTCACGCTGACCTGCCCCTATGGGGGTAGCCGAGTCTCCGAGGCGTATCGAAGCGCGGCACCAGCAGTCACCCTTCGGTACGGGCTGACAGCCCTACTCCCAAAGGGATAAATCAGGGTGACAGGAAGAGCCAGTGTCATCCTGAGTGCCGAGTCTTCGAGGCGTATCGAAGGATGGCACGGCGGAGTCACCCTTCGATACGCCCCATTGGGGCTACTCAGGATGACAAAAACATGTTCCCTGTTCCCTGAAAACTGTTCCCTGTTAATTCTCTTCCTGCTCCTTTTTCAAAAACGCCTCATCATCTAACGGAGGTCCCTGATTCAGGGCTTTCCAGTTAAACTGAGCGTCGAGGGGGTCGTAGGCTTTTTGCGGATCGAAGGTCCGGGGGTCCACAGGGAGGGCCGTGTAGGGGCGAAGGTCGGGTGTGGACGTGAATAGGTCGCCCATGTCGCTGGCGCTTGCGTCGTATTGGTTCAGGTAGGGCAGGCCGAGGATGTGCCAGTAGGTTTTGAAAATGGAGCCGAAACTGTAGTGCGTGTGGCCCACGTACTCACGTTTGGCATAGGGCGAAATCACCATCAGCAGGCTGCGGTGGGCGTCAATGTGGTCCACACCGCCCTGGGCATCGTCTTCGGTAACGACGATGGCGGTCGAGGCCCAGTATTTCGAGTGCGACACATGCTCGACGAGGCGGCCCAGGGCCAGGTCATTGTCGGCCATATAGCTCTCGCGGTAGGGCCAGCCCGCTTCGGGGCGCTCGCCTGCGCCGTGGTCGTTGCCGAGCATCACGGTGAGCACGGTGGGCAGGGTGTCAGGGCCATTTACCCAGCGGGCATCAAATTCTTCGATAAATTTATCCACCCGGAACTGGTCGGGAATGGCGGTATTGTAGGTGGGGAAAATGCGCGAGGTATTGTGAAACAGCGGTGCCGGAACCGGATAATTGACCGCGTAGGCGTAGCCTTTCATATAGGCGATGTCGTCGCTGAAGTGCGGGGCGAACATGATGCCGCAGCCAAAATTCCAGAAAGAAACCCCATAGCGTTCCAGGTGCTCCCACATCGAGCCGCCCTCGTTGTAGTCTTCGGGATAAATGGCC
>RDXT01000869.1 GCA_004292985.1 Bacteroidota bacterium | reverse complement strand
GAATTTGGAGACGCCTGTAATCATAAAAAAACGCAGCGCTGCCTGGATTTCGCCGTCTTTAAGTCCGCTGTACAAGGTCTTGAGCGTGGTCCGGTTAGCACTGGCGATGGACAACTCATCCTTGTCGAGATAGTCAATGATGGGCTTATCGTATTCATCTATCAGCAGCACGACGGGGCTTTCTTTGGCTGCGAGCTTGACAACCAGTTCTGAGAGCTTCCCTTTGGCAGAGCGGGCTGAGAGCGTGAGACCCGACTGGGCTGCTCTTTCGTCCAGAAAAGCAATAATAGCCCCTTCCAGCGTCAGATTCTGATAGTCTAATTTACTGAATGAAACATGTATTACCGGGTGTGTCTGCGTCCAGTCCCAGTTATTTTCAATCCACAGCCCATGAAAAAGTTCTTTTTCACCCCTGAAAATATGCTCGATGGTGGAGAGGGTGAGTGACTTGCCAAAACGCCTCGGACGGGAGAGAAAACAATACCGACTATTCGTAATAAGCTGGTGAATATGCCGTGTCTTGTCCACATAGACCATATCGGCCTTTCGTAAGAGGCTGAAATTTTGTTCTCCTATGGGCAATTGTTGCATAGCGCAATATCGGTATTTTTACCCAACTTGCGAAAGAAGAACTAATCCTCTGGCATGGAATCCGTCCGCTACTACATTCAGGAGGGCATCCTCTACGAGCCGGTGATCCCGGATATCCACGACTGGCCCATTGCACGGCTGTTTCGCAAAAAGCAGCGTTTCCTACAGGAAGTCATCGGCGAATCTACCTCGCAACTGGCTGAGTTTGCCGCCCGCGAAGGCATGACCATCTCTGACCTGATCGAGCGGACCATGTACCTTGAGCGCATCCGCATGACAGAAGAACCCTGGAAGGTGGACCCCCGGGACGAAAAACCCTTCTGGAGCCAGATGAAAAAGCAACTGGTGCGCAATGAACAGGAAAGCATCAGCGCCGATCTGCTCAACCTCCGCACCCAGGAAATGCTCGAATCCATCGTGGAGCGCTACGCCAATGAGATCGTCAGTACATTTAAGCCGAACTCCTACCACTTTGCCAAGCGGTTTCTGCCGGTACTGTTCTCGACCCTGCTCAATGCCTCTGCCGGTAAAACGCTGCGCTCCATGGTCAACCACAATGTGCAGCTTCAGGAGCGTATCCTGCTGGCAGGTGAAACCGAAGCCATCCGCAGCCTGACCAAACACGGCACCATCGTTCTCGCGCCCACGCACCTGAGCAACATGGACTCGATCCTGGTGGGCTGGGGCCTCCACGCCCTGGGACTGCCTGCCTTTACCTATGGCGCAGGCCTCAATCTCTTTAATACGCCCATCCTGCCGCATTTTATGATGCGTCTGGGCGCCTATAAAGTGGACCGCCGCAAGAAAAATCCCATTTACCGCTCCACCCTCGACGCTTATTCCACGATTAACCTGGTCGAAGGGGTGCACAGCCTCTTTTTCCCCGGCGGTACCCGTTCCCGCTCCGGCGCGATCGAAAAGAAGGTGAAACTGGGCCTGCTCGGCACGGCAGTCGAAGCCCAGCGCCGCAATTTCCGCGATGGCCCCCGCAGCGGTTCGGGCAAAATATTCGTGGTGCCCCTCGTCATGAGCTACCACTTTGTGCTTGAAGCCGCTTCGCTCATCAACCAGCACCTCAAATACACCGGCCAGGAGCAGTATTACCTCGCCAACGACGACTTCGCCAACTACCGCAAGTTCCTCAAGTTTGTCTGGACGACCTTCAGCAAAAGCTCGGACATTGTGCTGTCATTTGGCAAGCCGATGGACATTTTCGGCAACTTCGTGGACAATCAGGGCAATAGCTACGATACCCAGGGGCGGCCTGTGGACATCCGCCAGTACTTTATGAGCCAGGGCGAAGTGCGGGAAGACGCCCAGCGCGATGCCGAATATACCCGGATGCTGGGAGAAAAAATTGTAGAGCGATACCATATCGAACACCACGTTTTTTCGAGTCATGTGGTCGCTTTTGTCGCTTTCCAAATGCTCAAACGCGAATACAAGCAGTTTGACCTCTACGGATTGCTTCGTTTGCCCGAAGAAGAGCGGGTATTGGAGATTCCTGCCTTTAAAGAGACCCTCGAACGGGTGCTTTACCGCCTGAACGAACTCGCTTCTGCCGGGAAAGTGCACCTTTCCCGCCACATGATCAATGATACCACCGGAATTTTCGAGCATGGCATCAAAAATCTCGGCATTTACCATGCCCAGCGCCCCCTGCGGATTCAGGATGAAAAACACCTGGTATCCAACAACATGAACCTGCTGTATTACTATCACAACCGTCTGACCGGGTATGGACTTGAAAAATATATCTGATACGAAAATCGGTGTCGTCGGAGCGGGGAGTTTTGGGATTGTAATGGCCAATCTGCTGGCCGAAAACAGCCATGTGCTGCTCTATGCCCGCCGTCCGGAGGTGGCAGACAAACTCCGCAATGAGGGCCAGGTGGGCGAACGGCGGATACATGAGCGGGTGAGTGTGACCAGCGACCTGGCCGAAGTGGCAGGCGCCTGCGAGGTGATTTTTCCGGTCGTGCCTTCAGAGCATTTCCGGAGCATGATCCGGGACCTGGCTCCCTTTCTGCTTCCTTCGCACCGCCTGATTCACGGCACCAAGGGCCTCGATGTGCACCTGGCCGAAGGAGAGACGATCCATACGGTGAAAAAGCTCAACCGCGAGCAGGTGCGCACCATGAGCGAGGTGATCCGCGAGGAGACCTGCGTGATGCGGGTAGGATGTGTGGCGGGGCCTAATCTGGCGGGTGAAATTGCCGAAGGCCAGCCGGCAGCCGCAGTGGTGGCGAGCCGCTTCGAAGAAGTAATCCGCGAAGGGCAGGCGGCCCTCAGAAGCAGCCGTTTTCGCGTGCACAGCAACTATAACCTCTTTACCGTCGAACTGGCAGGGGTGCTGAAAAACATCATGGCCATCGCTTCGGGTATCCTTTCCGGCCTGAATTATGGCGAAAATACCCGCGCCCTGCTCATCACGCGGGGCCTGGCGGAGATGATCCACATCGGTAAAAAACTCGGCGCAGATGTACAGGCATTTATGGGCCTGGCCGGGATCGGCGACCTCGTGGCCACCTGCTATAGCCGCCGCAGCCGCAACTTCACGGTGGGCTACCGCCTCGCGCAGGGAGAGTCCCTGGACCAGATACTCGCTTCGATGGACGAAGTCGCCGAAGGGGTAAAAACCGTGGCCATCATCCGCGCCCTGATCGAAGAGCAGCGGATCAGCGCGCCCATCACCCTCAGCCTGTACAAAACCCTCTTCGAAGGCATGGACATCAGCAAAGGCATGCGCCTGCTGATGGAGTATCCCTTTAGCGAGGATGTGGAGTTTATGTAGGCCCCTCAATGCGCCTCCAGCCAGTTTTCTCCCACCCCGATCTCTACTTCCATCGGCACATCGAGCTGCACGGCGTGTAGCATGTGCTCGCGCACCAGTTCCCGGACCATGTCCACCTCTTCGCGGTGAACATCAAACACCAGTTCGTCATGTACCTGGAGGGTCATAAAGGAGCGCTGGCTGGCCTCTTTCAGCGCCTTGTGGATGCGGATCATCGCCAGTTTGATCACGTCTGCCGCTGTGCCCTGGATGGGGGAGTTGATGGCGTTGCGCTCGGCAAAACTGCGTTGCGTGGCATTGCGGGAGTTGATATCGGCCAGGTAGCGGCGGCGGCCAAAGTGCGTCTCCACATAGCCCAGTTCGCGCGCTTTCACGATATTTTCATCCATATAGGCCTTGATGCGGGGATAGGTCGCAAAATAGGCCTCGATGATGTCTTTGGACTCGCTGCGGCTCAGGCCCATGCGCTGGCTCAGGCCAAAGGCAGAAATGCCGTAGATAATGCCAAAGTTCACGGTTTTGGCGGCTGAGCGCTGCGTGGAAGTAACCTCCTCCGGCGATACGCCGAATACCCGTGCCGCCGTCGCCCGGTGGATGTCGAGACCGTTGCGGAAAGCCTCGCACATGGCCACATCGCCGCTCATCGCCGCCATGATCCGCAGTTCTACCTGCGAGTAGTCGGCAGAAAGCAGCACATAGTCCTCATTTCTCGGCACAAAACCCCGCCGCACCTCTTTTCCATCCTCGCTGCGGATCGGAATGTTCTGCAAGTTGGGGTTTACGGAGCTTAAGCGCCCCGTTACGGCCACCGACTGGCTGAAAGTGGTGTGTACCCGGCCCGTATCGGCATTAACCATCTGCGGAAGGGCATCTACATAGGTGGACTTCAGCTTTTTGATGCCGCGATAGGCCAGCAACTGCCCCGGAAGCTCATGGTAAATGGCCAGTTCGCTCAGGGTCTGCTCGTCGGTCTGGTACTGGCCCGTAGCCGTTTTTTTCTGCTTGTCGCCCTTACCGATTTTCAGGCGGTCGAAGAGAATTTCACCAAGCTGCTTGGGCGAGTTGATGTTAAACTCCATACCCGCCAGCTTATAAATGTCTTTTTCCAGAATGACCAGACGCTGCTCCAGTTCGTGGGAATATTCGGCCAGGGCCTCGCTGTCTATGCGCACACCCTGGTATTCCATATCGGCCAGGACAGGCATGAGCGGTTGCTCGATCTCTTCAAAAATCTTGTTTCCGCGAATCTGGGGAGCCAGTTTTTCTTTGAGGCGGAAGGTTACATCGGCATCTTCGGCGGCATATTCGAGGATCGTTTCGGAGTCCACATCACGCATGGAGCGCTGGCCCTTGCCTTTTTTACCGATCAGCGTTTCGATAGACACAGGTTCATAATTCAGCAACTCGCGGGCCATGTCGTCCATATTGTGCTTGGACTCGGGCGTGAGTACGTAATGGGCCAGCATGGTGTCGAACATCGGTCCGGCGATTTCCACGCCGTAATTGCGCAGCACCTGGAGGTCATATTTGATGTTCTGGCCGATTTTGGTCAGGCTTTCATCGGCAAACAGTCCTTTAAATTCATCCACAATGGCCTGTACCTCATCCCGTTGCATATCCGAGGTAAAATGAACAAACCAGGCTTCGTGCTCTTTTACTGAAAAAGAAATGCCCACCAGTTCGGCGACCATCGAATCGAGATCGGTCGTTTCGGTATCGAAGCAAAATGCGCCTGCGGCCTTCAGTGCCTGGATCAGTGCCTGACGCTCCTCAGCCGTGCGCACCAGTTGGTAGTTGTGGGTTGTGGTCTGCACCGTGGCAAATCCACCCGGATCGGGCGGCATCGGCGTAGCCTGGCTTTCACCTGTGATATTTCCAAAAAGGTCCTGCTGGGGTTCGGGCCGCACCGGATTGAGGCGGCTGTTCAGAATGCGCTGGGTGGTCGTGCGGAACTCCAGTTCATTCATCAAAGCCATGATCGCTTCGAGGTTGACATGGCGCAGTTGCAGGTCTTCGGGCTTCCATGGATAAGGCACCTGCGTGTCGATGATGGCCAGCTGGCGCGAAAGGCGGCCCTGCTCTGCAAACTCGATCAGGCTCTGGCGGATAGAGGGTTTACTTACCTTATCTGCATTGGCCAGCAGTTCATCGAGCGAGCCAAATTCATGCAGCAGGGCAATGGCCGTTTTGTCGCCGATTTTGGGCACGCCGGGAATATTGTCCACCGCATCGCCTTTTAATCCCAGAAAATCAGCGATCTGATGGGGGGCTACTCCATAGCTTTCCTTTACTTTTTCCGCATCTAACACTTCGAAGCCGCCACCGCCATAGGCAGGCTTAAACAAAAACACATTTTCCTTAACCAGCTGCGCATAGTCTTTGTCGGGTGTAACCATAAACACATCAAACTGCTCAGGGTCGGCCTGTGCGCTGATGGTGCCGATCAGGTCGTCCGCTTCAAAGCCATCGAGTACAAGCGCCTTAATATTCATCGCCTCCAGCATTTTGTAGATATAGGGAATCGCAATGCTGATGTCTTCGGGCTGTTTTTCCCGCTGGGCTTTGTATTCCGGATACTGAATATGGCGGAAGGTAGGTGTAGCTGTGTCGAAGGCAACCGCCAGGTGGGTGGGGTTCTCTTTTCCGATGATTTCCAGCAGCGTGTTCGTAAATCCGAAGAGCGCAGAGGTGTTGAGTCCCTTGCTGGTAATGCGGGGATTTTTGATAAATGCAAAATGAGCGCGGTAAATCAGCGCCATTGCATCGAGCAGGAAGAGTTTTTGGCGGGGCATGGGTATGAAATAGAGGGAAGCTAAGTGAGTGAAGCAATGTACGAAGAAATATCTTTTCCGTAGGTTTGTAGCAGTTTTTCAAAGCGACCTATGATCAATCTCTACCTTATCCGCCACGCCGAAAGCGAAGGCAATCTCAACCACCATCTCATTGGCGGGCAGTCCAACCATTTCCGGCTCACGGAGCGGGGTGTGCGTCAGTGCGACCTGCTGGGGGAGCGCCTTCAGCGCGAAAACTGGCATTTTGACCGGGTCTATTCTTCTACGGCGGTGCGTGCGCGGGAGACAGCCCGGATCGTCTGTGGCTATGTAGGGTTCCCGGAGGCTGATATTCAGTTGACAGACAATATATTAGAGCTTTCTCAGGGCGACTGGGTGGGTTATGTGCGCAAAGAAATCTATACGCCCGAAGTGGTGGCCCAGGTGCGCGCCAACAGCTACGACTTCAAAGCGCCCGGCGGGGAGTCGCAGCGCGAAGTTGAGGCCCGCATGGCGGCCTGGTTCCGTGAGATCACGGCTGAGTTCGATGGCTCCGAAAACCTCAATATTGCCTGCTTTTCTCATGGCTTCGCCCTCAAGACCCTGCTTCGCCATATTCTGGAGGCTTCCCCTGCGTTTACCTACCGCATTATGCTGCACAATACGTCTGTCACGGGCCTGCAACTGGTTCACGGCGACTGGCATCTGGAGCGGATAAATGACCATGCGCACCTCGCCGGAACAGAGTTTGTGGCGCATTATTGAGGGGATTTGGAGGGGCTATAGACAGGATTTACGGGATTAACAGGATGTAGGGGGGCGAAGACCACTCATGAACAGAGCTGTAGGCTGTGTGGCTTATGTGATAAGCGGCTACGAGAGGGCTGTTCCCTGAAAACTGTACCCTGTTCCTTGTACCCGGTCCAGCGGATCAATAAATTATACCGCGAAGGGCGCTAAGTCCGCTAAGCCCTTTGCGAACTTGGCGCCCTCTGCGGTTAAAAAAGCTTCTTTCAGGTTAGAGACCACTCACAAGCAGCGCAGCGACTCAAGTCGCCGCTACGCGAACCCTGTTCCCTGCTACCTGTTCCCTGTTCCCTGTCTATTTCACCACTCTCATCGTCCGGGGATCCCATTTGATGATGCGCTGCTCGAAATAGGACATGTTGGTCGCGAGCGCAGGCCCGGCAGCACGCAGACCGAAGGTCCCGTCTTCAAATGCCTTGGTACCCTCGCGGATACAGCGGTAGAAGTTCCGGACGTGCGCTACGTGGGCGTTGTAGCCCTCGGGGGTTTTGTAGCGGACTTCGGCAGGGCCTTGCATCGGGAGGCCTTCGTCGGGATATTTCTCCTTGTACCAGGCGGCGAATTCTTTTTGCTGGGCTTCGGAGAAGGTATTGTAGGTGTCCCAGCCCCCATATCCGGGTGCAGAGGCCATGCGGCTGTTTACGATCCGGATGGCGTCGTCTTCGACATACAATACACCTTCGGAGCCGATGAGGCGCACCTGTGAGCCACCGCCGGAACCATCTACAAAGTTACAGCGCATCTGCACATGGAAGGCAGGGTGGTGCTCGGTAGCGGCATAATCATAGAGTCCCATGATAAGGTCCGGCACATCGCGGCCATCTTTCCAGTAATGCAGACCTCCGGTGGCCAGCACACGCTCAGGCCCGATGCCGCCGGTAGCCACATGGAGTCCGGTGAAGAGGTGTACAAACAAGTCTCCCGCCACGCCTGTGCCGTAGTCCTGGTAGTTGCGCCAGCGGAAGAAGCGGGTAGCATCGTAGCCGCGTTTGGGTGCGTCGCCCAGAAATTTGTCCCAGTCCACGGTCGAGGGCGAAGCATCGGTCGGGATAGAATATTGCCAGGCTCCATTGGCCGACTGTCGATCGTAATACACTTCAGCCATAATCAGCTCGCCGATGGCACCCGAAGCGATCAGTTCCTTGGCCTTCACAAAGACCATGTTGCTGCCGTACTGGCTGCCCACCTGGAATACCTTGCCGCTTTTCTTTTCCGCATCAATCACAGCCTGACCTTCCTCGATCTTGTGCACCATCGGTTTCTCGCAATAGACGTGCTTGCCTGCGTTGAGGGCTTCGATCGAAATGCGGTCGTGCCAGTGGTCGGAGGTAGAAATAATGATGGCATCCACATCGCTGCGGGCAATCAGTTCGCGGTAGTCGCGGGTGGTGACCACCTGTTTGCCAAACACCTCCTGGGAACGGGTGAGGTGCCCGTCGTAGAGATCGGCTACAGCCACCAGTTCCACGCCCGGCACCAGAAGCGAATCCCTGACATTATTAAAGCCCATGATCCCCATCCCGACGGCTGCCACACGAATGCGGTCATTGGGCGAAACGGGCGTCTGGGGTTCTTCTTCCAGCACGATCGGGCCATCAGATGCGGCCTGGGCATGCGTAAAGCCGACACCGGCAGCAAATGCGCCACCTGCTGTCAGGGTTTTTACAAATTTTCTTCTTGAGTAATGAGACATAGCAGTAGCAGGAGTTAAAAAATTACTTCGCACAGAGCGATAGTCCGATCGAAAATATCTGAAAAGTTTGGCAGAAATCCTTCCCGCAAGGGTAGGGTAATTTGCGCATTCGATTTCATAGCATGCGGATGGAGCTTAGAATTTGGCCGAAAGCGAACGAAAAATGGAAAATCCGGCTGTAAGCTCATCGCCATCTACGTTTTTTTTCTTAAATTCAGCCCCATTAGAAAATCTGACCCTCATGGATTTTCGCCCATCATTCCCTGCAATGAAACATCTTTACATGAAACTCAGCCTGACAGCCTGGTTATTATTCCTTTCTGTCGGCCTCCACGCTACCCATTATATGGGTGTGGATATTTCCTACGAGTGTATCGGCCCCTGTACCTATCGCGTCTTGCACAAAACGTACTATGACTGTACGGGTGCGGCGATGGGTGGCAGTGTCCCGGTCAACTTTTCTCCTCCCCCACCCGCCCCCTCCGGTGCTGACTTTCAGTTCATTGCCAATGGCGGCTGTACCCCTCCTACCGCTGTGGGCGGCTGGCAGTTTGTGAGCTTCACCGAAGTAACCCCTATCTGCCCAAGCTTGCTTAACCCGCCTCCCGGCACGCTCTACCCTACGGGCTGTAATGGCAACCCGCTCAATCCCAACCCGCCGATCAACGGAGTGGCCGAGGCGGTGTATTACCGGGACTATAACTTTTGCGGACTTAACTGCAGCCAGTACACCATCTCCTGGTATGCCTGCTGCCGTAACTCCTCGATTGACTCCGGTGCGGCTGACGAAGGTATCTACACCGGTCAGACCGTCATTAACCTGAACATTGCACCCTGCAACAACTCTCCGGAGTTTGTGAACCCTCCCGTTCCCTATATCTGCGCAGGCCAGTTGTTTACCTTCAACCAGGGAGCGCTCGACCCCGACGGCGACTCGCTCTCCTATGAACTGGGCAACTGTTTTGATGCGGCGGGTACGCC
>RDXT01000868.1 GCA_004292985.1 Bacteroidota bacterium | reverse complement strand
ATACCAGACCACCGGAAGGGAGGTAAGGACCCCATTCACAATAAAAAAGGGAATCAGGCAGACCATCCAGGCCAGAAAAAAGCGTCCCCACCAGGAAGGGCGGAGGAAAAAGGCATTTACAAGCAGCAAAATGGCTGTTCCGGCAAAGGTAATGGAGGTATAGAGGTGTCCGAGGTATAAAGCAGCGACTACTATCAGTAAAAGGGCCAGTCCGACCATGATGGCACGTGCATATTTGCCCCAAAAATCAGGTTTGATATACACGTTCAGGCATTCATAGACAAACATACAGGCGTAAGGCACAAACAGAAAGAACAACACCTCTTCTATGGGCAGGCTGCCGATATAAACACCCGTTACATACTCCGGCGCAAAGCCCCATACACCCGCCCGTGTGAAGAGTTCGTCCCACACCAGAAAAATTACCCCTGTCATCAGCATCGCCGGAAAAAGGGCAGGCCAGCGCTTGTAAAAAGCCACTTTTTTATCAAAAGACAGCAGCAAAGGCCCCAAAATGGACCCCAGGTCGAGCGCAAGATAGGTATAGTGCGGGTTCATAGGCTAAATATCGCATTCGCTGCGCATTTTCCGCAGGTCTGTATGCGAAAAGCGCTGGCTTTCTTTAAAAAAACGAACAAAAGTAACCACATGGTCCGGCTCCAGATGAAACTCCCGGAAGCGGATCATGTTTTCTTTCAGCACAGACATATCCTCTTCCAGGTCGCCGGAGAGCTGCAAAAAGCCCGGCAGATGGTGCTGGATAGCAAAGCGGAGAAAGCGGATTTCGATGTTTTGGGGAGCCAGCGACACCGCCTGCGCAAAAAGCGCCATCACTGTTCGTAGTTGTTCGAGGCGGGCAAAGGGATTCCACTCCTCCCGTGCTGCGAGCGAAAGGGCCGCCGCTTTATAGGCTACGATCAGCGGGTCAGTTCCTTCATAGGTCCTGAGGCGCTCCCAGAGCTGCGCGGCAGCCGTTTTGTCCTGCACCGCAGCCTCAAATCCTTTGCGCAGATCACTCAGCATCAATAGCTTGGGGCAAGGTAAGTGCCGAGGAGAATGACCATTTTCTGGCTGTCGGGCACGCGGATCCGCTCCTGGAGGATGCGCTGGGGCGGCAGTTTGATGATTTTGTCGAAGAGGCGGAGGTAATAGCGGTAGGCGAGCATCACACCGCGCCGGGCGCCGGCAGGCAGCTGCACAATGCCGGTCAGAGCGTGGTCAAAATCGTGTTTGATGTCCGCCTCGATGGCCCGTTTGGCCGCCAGATCGAAGTGGGTAAACTCTACCCCCGGAAAATAGACCCGACCCCGCTCCTGATAGTCCGATTTCATGTCGCGCAGGAAATTAACCTTCTGAAAGGCCTTTCCCAGACTGCGCGCAGGTTCTTTGAGGCGTTCGTAGAGGGCATCGTCCCCTTCGCAGAAGACACGCTGGCACATCAGGCCCACGACTTCCGCCGAGCCATAAATATATTGTTCATACCCGTCCCGGTTGTAGCGGTCCTGGTCCAGATCCATCTCCATGCTGTGTAAAAAGGCCTCGATCAGCTCCGGCTCGATATGATAGCGGTTCACTACATCCTGAAAGGAGTGCAGCACCGGATTCAGGCTGATCCCGCTGGCGATGGCCTGCCAGGTGTCGCGGCGAAACTCCTCCAGCAAACTGCGTTTGTCGAAGCCGTGAAACGTATCCACAATTTCATCGGCATAGCGCACAAAGCCATAAATCGCGTACACAGGCAAATGAAAACGCTTGTGGAGGGTGCGGATACCCAGCGAAAATGAAGTGCTGTACTTTTTGGTAATCAGCTTGCTGCAGGCCAGCGCGGTTTCGGTGTAGAGTTGCATGAAGCAAGTTTCTATTAAGATAGAAAAGATAACCCGAAACCCGCAGGATTGTTAGAAAAGGAGAAAATTTGTTGGTTCTTTTTGTTTGCGTGACCTGAGGACAAGGGGCTGAACCCCTTGCTATCAGATTGCGCCCCCTCAGGGCTCGGGAACTCTGTGAAAGGCTGCTCCCTGAAAACTATATTGCGACGCTTCGACTGGCTCAGCGACCGCAATTCTGTTCCCTGAAAACTGTACCCTGTACCCTGATTAAGGCTGGTAGCTCGTCAGTTTGGATTTCAGTTCTTTGCGGGCAATGTGGATGCGGTTTTTGACCGTTCCGATGGGGATATCGAGGATATCGGCGATTTCAAAGTATTTGTAGCCTTTGAAATGCATCATAAACGGCGTTTTGTATTCGTAGCTCAGGTTGCGGATCGCATCGCTGATTTCGTCCATCGCCATTTTACCCCCTGCGGCATTGTCCGTTACGTGGGTGGTAGAGTTGATGAAATGGAGATTATCCGTCGTGTCGATGAATGTTTTACGCTTCACCAGCCGGTGGTAGTTGGTGATGAAGGTGTTTTTCATGATGGTATAAAGCCAGGCTTTGAGGTTGGTGCCGTCGGTGAATTTATCCTGGTTCGCGATGGCTTTCAGAAGAGTCTCCTGCATGAGGTCGTTAGCCTCTTCGCTGTCACGGGTAAGCTTAAAGGCAATCGGCTTGAGCGACTTGTACATGCTTACAACGGCGGTGTTAAATTCGGGTGCAGTCATAACTTATAAGATTTTCTGAAAGTTCTGATACAAAGCTAAGACTTCTGTTTGAATTAGTCAAGAGTCTTGTTTAATTAATCTGAAATAAAGTTAAACAAAATAATTGATTCGATCCTGCTTTTCTTTTCAGATGCGTTTCAAAGGAACAAAATGTAACCTGCTGAAATTCAGCTATTTGATATATGCTAAGCTCTATATATGGTATTCCCTATAAGTCCCTTTTTTGTTTAAGAAACAGTTATTTTAGTGAAACAAAGGGCCTTTCTTGCGCTTTTGTACGCTTCTCTTACATTTGCAGTTATGCATCACCCCCGCCTTAGTGGCCATCATGTGTTTGAGGGCCAGATTTGGAAAATCCGCCCAGATACGCACAAAAACGGCCTTTTGGCCGTCGAGACTCGTAGTACGAGCCAGAAGCGCGTTCAGATGTATCTGTGTAACTTATCTGTGCGAAATGCTTTGCCCATTTCTCATCCGGAACCCTGGTGGCTGGGGATCGCGGGACTGAGCGAGGGAGTTTTGCTGCTGCACGGCTATGAGTCGCCCGATCTGCCGATCCACAAAGACCTCAGCGCCTACGATGCCGGGGGCGAAGTGATCTGGGCAGCGCCCGGCCTGCGCTTTGAGGGCCTGCTGCCCGGGGCTGTGGTGGTGCGTGCACCTTATATAGAGGAGCCTTTTTTGCTCGACCTGCACAGCGGCCTGCACAAAGGACCTGCCCCCCAGGACTATCGCCTTCATTCAGAGACATTTACCCGCGAAAGTAATGCCTCGCTCCTGTTTCCGGAGCGGCGCAACGACAATCCTGACCTGCGCTGGGCAGATGAACTGGACCTCAGCATGGTTACCCTCCGGGCGGCCTGCATAGACGGGGACGCAGGAACCTGGATTTCTCTGAGCTTGCTCCATGCAGGGTATCCGGCTGTTCCGCTTTTGCCACCTTTCGCCCTGCCCGATGTGCCCGCAGAGACTTTTTTTGTCTGGGACCGCTGGCTTTTGATGCTGGGAAAAGCGGGTGAACTGTGGGTTTTTGAGCTATAAAGGAGATGTTGCAACTTTTGAAGGGAAATTAACGTTTAAACATTAAATTTCTCCTTCAATGAATCTCTCCGGTTTACGCTCAGCCACTTCTGCCTTTCCCCGCACCGCCCGGATGCCCGCCCTGTTTATCGGGCATGGCCACCCCATGAATGCGCTTTGGGACAATGACTTCACCCGCACGCTCCGGCAAATCGGGCAGTCGCTGGAAAAACCGAATGCCATTCTGGTCATTTCGGCGCACTGGCAGACGCATGGCACGGTGGTTTCGACTTCGAAGCTGCCGGAGACGATCTATGATTTTGGCAATTTTGATCCGGAGTTGTTTAAGATAACCTATCCTGCGCCGGGTGCGCCTGCGTACGCGGAGCTGCTGCGCGAAACGGTTACCCTCACGCCTGTGCATGCCTTTGAGCACATGGGCCTCGACCACGGTGCCTGGACGGTGCTGAAATTTATTTTCCCGCATGCCGATGTGCCTGTGTTTCAGTTGAGTCTGGACTATGACCGCCCTGCGGCATGGCATTATGCGCTGGCGCAGGAACTAAAACCCCTCCGCGAGCGCGGGGTACTGATCATGGGCAGCGGAAACATTGTGCACAACCTCCGCATCCTCGACTGGCATAACATAGATGCGCCTACAGCGGACTGGGCTACGGAGTACGACGCCTTTGTAAAGGCCCGGCTGCTCGATGCGGACCATAAGCCGCTGATACAATATGAAACGGTGAGTCAGGCCGCCCGCCTCTCGGTGCCCAGCAATGAGCATTATTTACCGATGCTCTACACGGCTGCACTCCAGGCGCCCGGCGAGGAACTGCGTTTTATGTATGAGGGATTTCAGTTTGCCAATATCAGCATGCGGGCTTTCCGGGTGGGGTAAAGCAGGCCCCTACCAAACCTCCAGCAAACGTTCCATTTTGAGGGTCCGGCTGCAATGCTCATTTACATAGACGGTGAGCGTGATCTCATACATGCCCGGAAATTCGTAGGATTTCAGCGGCTCGGCTTCGGTAGAAGTGCTGCCGTCGCCAAAATCCCAGAGGTAGCGCTCGCCATAGGGGCTGTTGGCGCGAAAGCGGGTAGGGGTGTCCCGGTTGATGCGGTACTCTTTGGCGCGGACAAAAATATCGGCCTGAATGGAGTCGGAGGGGTACTCTTCGATCCGCAGGAGCCAGAAATCGCGGTCTTTGCGTGCGGGGTTTTCGCCAAAGGTATTTTTCTTTTCTCCCAGGGCATAAAACACACCGGGACTAAAGCTTACGGCATCCACAGCGCGTTCGTGGTCGGGGCCGCCAAAGGTATTTCGCCAGACCAGGTTGCCCTTGCCATCGAGGCGCAGCAGCCAGAAGTCCTCGCCGCCGCGTGCTTTGGCCTGTGGGCCTGCGTCCGCGTAGCCGCTCAGCAAAAAACCCTCCGGATCGCAGGGTACGATGCCCAGCCAGCCTTCGTCGCCGGAGCTGCTCAGGGCCTGGCTGGTGATTTTTTTTCCTTCGGCTGTCAGCCGTGCCCACCAGAAATCGCCGCGCCCGTCGGCGCTGCGCTGGATTCCGCTCACAAAAATCCGCCCGTCACTCGCCTCTGCTGCTCCCTGCGCTCTTCCGCCCAGCGGCATGGGAATGCTGCGCATCCAGCGAAGGCTGCCATCGGGGGCTATGCGTAGCAAAAGGGGCTGCTCCCATGCCTGCCCGCGATCGCCCGAAGTGCTGCTCCCTGCGAGCAAAAAGTCGCCATTTTCACATACGGAAATAGAAAAAGCCAGTTCCTGACCTCCTTCCCCGGCGGGATAGCTGCCCCTGAGCTCCCCGGATGTATTCACTTTCAGCGCCCAGATGTCACTCATGCCCTGATTGGCTCCCACATCGAGGTCCTTCGAATGACTTATTCCGGCGATCATAAACTCCTCATTCAGCCCCTGCACAATGCCCGTCGCCTGCTCGCTCTGGCTCCCGCCAAAGTGTTTCAGCCACTCCAGTTCGCCTGCTGCGCTGAGTTTTCCCACAAAAATATCGGCCCGGTAGGGTTCGTCCCCGGCTTCTGTGTGTTCTAAGGGCGTATCGGCGACGCCGGCAAACAGCACCCCGCCATCAGGACAGGCGCTCATGTCGCGCAGTTCTTCGCAGCCGTCGAGCGTAATTTCCTGCTCCCATAGCCGCTCGCCTGATTCGCTTACTTTAAGCACCCAAACATTGGAGCAGGCCTTGCTGCTGTCGGGAAAATAACTGTTGCCCCCCAGGACCAGATGCCCGTCGTTGGTCGCAACGATGCTCCGGGGCCGGTCGTCGGCTCCGTTGTCGTAGAATTTCTGAAAAGACAGGTGCGGAAAAGTCTGCGAAACACCCGCTAAGGGGCTGAAAATCAGCAGAAAAGCACCCCACACGATTTTTTTATTCTTCACGTAGCAAAGGCATGGTCAGGCAGTGCGGTCCGCCATTGTCGGTGCGGATTTCGTTGGATGACATGAGTTCCAGGTGTGCGCCGGGGTCCATTTCGCGCATATTGTGCCGCAGCGACTCTGCGGTGAGCGGATTGCGGTGGTAGGCTACCACATGGAAGGGGGCAGCGGTGAATACATTCCCGGCCATATTGTGCTGCTCGAAAAGGGCTACTTTGAGGTGCTCGTAGGGAGAGACATAGTCTTCGGGAGAGCCGCCCACCCAGGTTACCCGGTTGAGGTCCAGCAGGCCGTCTTCCACCAGCTGGTCGAGGAAATAGCGTGAAGGCACGGGCAGGCGCTCCACCCGGCCCCGCTGGCGGATGTAGTCGCGGTCGTAAACCTCCGTTTTTCCGGCGTGGGTAAAATGCTCTACCGACGGAATGCGCGAGAGATCGGTCTGGGTGGTCTCCATGTTGCCGCGCAGCCAGGATACGAAATGCTGCAACACCTCGCGGGCGTTGAGGTCCATTTCCGGCTCAGGATGCCCGAACACATAGGGCATACAGATGGCTGCTTTGGGGCCGATCATATTAAACACGGTGTCCAGGTGGATAAATCCCCTCAGATCCGGCACATTAACCATATAAATGCGGCGGAGTTTGTGCTCGGTGTCTGCCTCAAACAAGGCTCCGACCAGCAACTCGAAGGCGGCGCGGGTGGTGCGGTTGTTGTACAGATATTCCGAGCGGCCCACACCAATGGCGATACATTCTTCGCTGAGAATGAGGATGTTACCGCCTTCGAGCAGGAAATGGTCATGCAGCCCGCAGAGGGTTTCGTCCGACTCGATTTTGCGCATAAAATCCACCATGTCGAGAAAGATGGTCCCTTCGTCAAACATGGGATGGTATTTAAAAATAGAGCGCACGAGGGTCGGTTCCGGGCGGCGGCGGGCAGAGGCCATGGAGGTAATCACCACACCGCAGGGAGTCGTCGCCGAGGAGTCGCGCACCCAGATGGTCTCCCGTTTGGGTGGGATAATGATATGGGGCAGGCGGCCATTGTTGAGGGTGAGGGTGCGCGGATAGCCCTCGATCAGGTCGCGTACAATGTCTTCTGCCGGGTATTTTTCCAGCTTGTATCCCCTGGCCTGGAGATGGTCAATGTACATGTCGGCCTTGAGGTGCAGGGTGTCCTGCAGGATTTTGAAGCGCTGGGGATAGTCGGCATTTTCGAAGATTTCGCGCAGCAGCCGGGTGACTTCCAGCACATTTTCCGGTCCGATCTCCCGCTCCAGAAAGCTTTTGAGGTCGCGGTGGTCTTTTTGCAGCTCGCGGTAGGTACGCGGATAAGGCCCCATCAGCTCATGGTCGCCTTCCCAGGGGATCACGTGCAGGTGCTCCTCTCCGGGAGTGTGAACCAGGATTTTCTTCAGCTTCTTATACTCGGAGGTAATTTTAGGCTTCATATACAGGGGGTAAAGGGCTTCGGAGTTAAAATACTTCTGCCAGCATGCACCTCACGCTGCCACCGCCATAGGTTTCGACCACATCGAGGGGCACCACAATAGGGCGTGCGTGCCGGGAAATGGCCTCGATCTGCGCCGGGGTAAGGGAGTGGTAGGCGCGGGCTGACATGACCATCCGGCGCTGCCCGTCTCCGTCGAGGAGTTCGAGCATATTTCCGGCAAATGCATTCATCTGGTCGAAGGTAATGGCCACTACTTCATGTCCGCTGGCCGCCAGACTGGCCATAAGTGCCTGTCGCTCAGCTGCATCGCGCACAGCATCCACGCAGAGCACCGCTACCGAAGCTCCCAGGGCCATCATCACATTGGTATGGTAAATGGCCTGATTCCGGGCATCTGACGCATGAAAAGCCACCACCCGGTAGCCCATGCGCGCGCCATATTCCTGAAGTAACTGTGCCGAGGTGCGGGGCGAAAGGCAGGCATACACCACGCCATTCACCCGGTCCAGAATCATGCTTCCGGTGCCTTCGAGAAAAAGGCCCTGCGACTCATAGCCGCTGAAATCGAGCAAGCGGCCTCCGGTATATCTCGCAAGAAACTGATCTACAATGTCTTGCCTCCGCTCAGACCTGCGGTTGGGGGCCTGCATGGGATAGAGCACCACCTTTCCGTCCGCATGAAAAGAGACCCAGTTGTTCGGGAAAATCGAGTCCGGCGTGTGGGGTTCGGGTGTGTCTTCGACCACCGTTACTTCGATCCCGGCTTCACGCAACTGGTCCACAAAGGTATCGAATTCGCGCTGCGCGTTTTCCTGGATTTCTTCGGGGCGCAGGCGGCCGGGTTGCTGCTGAAAGGCATTGCTTTCGGCGGTTTGCTCATTAAACCCGAAGCGAACGGGGCGAACCATAAGGACATGGCCTGTATTCTGACCAGCCTGCGATTCGGTACGTATATCCTGCATACAGAGGGCGTTTTGGGGCTTTCGTGGGCAAATATGCCAAAATTCCCTCCGGCAAGCAAGGATGCAGGGCGATTGGAAGCGGATAATGCGGGCCTATTCTCCCGGGATAAACACCACGGTTCCTGCGGGCAGGCGGCCTTCGAGGCGCGGATTGGCAGCGGCCAGCTTCTCCGGATCGAGTTTGCGGGTTTTGGCCAGCGCAGCGAGGGTCGAAGGCTTTTCGAGCAGCAGCACTTCGGGCCGGGGAGAGGCTTCTGCAGGGTTGGGGAGCGTCTCTACCGGCTCGACGGAGTTCAGCACGTTGCCAGATTCTTCTTCTGCCCAAAGGCGCATCCAGTCGGGTTCCTGCTGCATCAGGGAGTCGGCAGGATCAGCAACAGGCTGACTTACAGCCACTTCAGGCCAGGTGGGGGGCTGTGCCGGGGCCGGGAGTTTCGGGGCAAGCTGCTCGCCCAGGGTAAAGTTGAGCGAGAGCTGCGCATTGTAGAGGGCGTCATTTCCCTGCTTAAGGCCGAGCGCACTTACATTGTCGAGGTAATCGGAGGCTGTGATGCGGTAAATATAGGCGAGTCCGAGGCTGATCTTCCGGTTGAGCCGCATTTCGAGGCCCGCGCTGAGCGGAATGATGAGGGCCGTGGTGCCATAAACCTCATTTTCGAGGCGGGAAAAGATGTTTTCACCCAAAAAAGTACCTTCCTGGTCGCGGGGATTAAAATTGAGCATGCCCAGGCCAGCCCCCAGCACCGGACGCACCGGACTGTGTTTCAGCAGGCGCAGCGTCAGCCGGAGATCGGTATAAAAAAAGCTGGTTTCGACATAGGTATTGGGCGTTACACCATCGGCTGCCAGCAAAAACTGGTCGTCGCTTTGCTCCCGGAATTTCCCGAATCCCGCATTTACCTGCAACTGCAAGGGCTTTTTCCCTTCAAATTGTATGGCAAAATTGGTCCCTGGATAAAAGCGGCGGAATTTCTCTTCGCCATAGGTAAAATCACCTTCATACGAAAATCCCGCCATGCCGATGCTCACCCGCAACGGAGCCGGGGGATCCTGTGCAGAGGCAAACGCAGGAATCAGAAGCAGGGTAAAGAGGGTAAATCGTATTGCGTTCATTCCATGTAAAACTACTCAATATGCCCGGCAGAACAGAGCGATTCTCTTTCAAATACTTACGCTTAAGATCAGGGATTCGTTGCCGGGGCAGGCTTATT
>RDXT01000721.1 GCA_004292985.1 Bacteroidota bacterium | reverse complement strand
CCACAAGGAGGAGGGCGGCTATCCAGAGGAGGTTTTTCATAGGGAAGGGACCGGATTTGCTTGCCGGGTCATGATATGTTGGATGATTTTTTCAGAATCGAGGTAAATGCTGTGCAGAATTCCGCTGGCATAGGCATCAAATCCGAGGAAATAAAGGCCCGGATGCGCGTCGCTCCAGTTGGCGGCGGGCAGTCCCAGCTCATTAAAAATGCCGCTGGTATCTGTGATGAACTCTTCGACGGCCGCACGATAACCCGTAGCCAGCAGCACCATGTCGAAGGCCTGTTTTTGTCCGTTGGTAAATGCCACTTCGCGCGCTTCAAAATGGTCTATGGCCGGGAAAACCTTGATCTTGCCTGCGCGGACCAGGGCGACGGTGCCTACATCAATGACCGGCGTTTTTCCATAGACCCGCAACTGTTTTGCCGGGGCCATATCGAGGCGTTTGAGGCCGTAGGGGCTGAGGTCGCCCACCGTTACGCGGCTGAGGAAAGAGCCCAGGGCATCGCCGAGCCAGTTAGGGAGTTTGCGTAGCAACATGGCGGTGGTTTGGGTGGGCCTGCCGAAGACATCACGCAGGACCACATTGACCGGGCCGCGAACCGACAGAGCGGTTTCGGCACCGTGTTCGTGCAGGTCTATGGCGATTTCCGCACCGCTGTTGCCCATACCGACGACCAGTACTTTTTTGCCCGCCCAGGCTTTGCCGTTTTTGTAATGGCGGCTGTGAAATATTTCCCCTTCAAACTGCGCTTTCCCGGGCCATTCCGGCTCTACTGCCCTTCGGTTAAACCCGGTACAGACAATCACCCGATCCGCCAGATAGGTATTTCCCTGCCGGGTGAGGGCGTTCCAGCGGCCCTTTTCCTGCCATACACGGATGATCTCCTGCCCGAATTGGGGCCGGATGTTCATCTCCTGCGCATACGCTTCATAATAGGCCAGCAGGTCTTTGCGGGGCACATAGGTGCCGAAGTTTTCCGGAAAAGGCTTAAACGGGAGGTGTGAAAACTGCTTGACGGTGTGCAGATGCACCCGCTCATAATGATCGTACCAGGCCGGAGTGATCTGCTCCCGCTGCTCGACCAGGATATAGGGGATATTCTGGCGGGAAAAACGGCCCGCCATTGCCAGCCCTGCCGGACCCGCGCCAATGATCAGATTTTCGGTTTCGTGTAGCATTTGCAGGTAGTATTAGTCAAAGATACCAATTTATTCGTTTTTATATTCGCAGCAAGTCTGTGGCTTTACCTTCAATCCGCTGTGTCATGCGTTTGAGACTGAGTGTTTTGTTTCTGCTCATTGGTTTTTCAGGGCTTTTTGCTCAGAGCGATCATTTGCCGGGTGAAATGATTGTGCTGCTGCGCCCCGGGGTCAGCCCGCAGGCCCTGCAACGCGACTTTGCCCTTCAGCGTGATCCGCTGGTGCTGAGATATGAGCGGCTGCTCTCGGCCCGTATGAATATCCATCTGCTGCGGGTGGAAGGGGATGCTGCTGCCGAAGAAAAGGCCCTGAGCCGCATCGCACGGCACCCTCAGGTAATCCTCGCGCAATTTAACCACCGCATCGAAACGCGCGAAACACACCAGCAGCCCAATGATCCCGGCTTTGCCCAGCAGTGGGCCCTGAACAATACCGGACAAACCGGAGGCCTCGCCGACGCGGATGTAGATGCCCCCGAAGCCTGGAATATTACAACGGGTGGTGTCAGCAGCCTCGGCGATACAATTGTGGTTGCGGTGATTGATGAGGGCATTGATATTCAGCATGAAGACCTCGATTTGTGGAAAAACCACGCCGAAATCCCCGGAAATGGTCTCGACGATGATGCAAACGGCTATACGGACGACTATCAGGGCTGGAATGCCTACAGCGGAAACGGCAGCATTCCCGCCAGCTATCACGGAACCCACGTAGCAGGGATTGTGGCAGCCATCGGCAATAACGGCATCGGTGTCAGCGGCATCAACTGGCATACCAAAGTAATGAACATTGCCGGGTCTTCGGGAAATGAGGCTGTGGTGATTTCGGCATACGGATATGTACTCGAAATGCGAAAGCGCTATAATGAAAGCGACGGACTCGAAGGCGCTTTTGTGGTCGCTACAAATGCCTCATTTGGCGTCAATTACGGAAATCCGGTGAATTATCCCATCTGGTGTGCGATATACGACTCGCTGGGAGCGGCGGGCGTGCTCAACGTGAGCGCCACCATGAACATCAATGCCAATGTGGATGTGTCAGGCGATGTGCCCTCTACCTGTGCCAGCCCCTACCTGCTGACCGTAACCAATACTACCGCCAGCGACCAGAAAAATGGCGGCGCTGCCTACGGCCTCCTCTCGATAGACATCGGCGCGCCGGGAACCAGCATCCGCAGCACCCTGCCCGGCAACACCTACGGCTTTGAAACAGGCACCTCTATGGCTGCACCGCTTGTCGCAGGTACCGCAGCCCTGCTGGTCTCTGCCGCCTGTCCCGCCCTGATGGTGCGCTACCGCAGCGATCCTGCGGGTACGGTGCTGTTGCTCAAACAGTTGATTATGAATGGCTCTGACGCGATTCCGGGCCTTCAGGGCCAGGTGGTCAGCGGCCGCCTCAATGCGTACCAGAGCTTACTGCTGCTGCAGGATAGCTGCGCCCTGATTCCCGCCAATTGCCTGCCGCCCTACCAGTT
>RDXT01000720.1 GCA_004292985.1 Bacteroidota bacterium | reverse complement strand
TTTTCCGAAATACCGAAAATAGCTGCTTAAAACCTGCACAATGATGGTTAAGTTTGTACAATTACTTGTTATTCAAATACTTCTGGCACTGCTCCTGTTTGCCGGGCTACCCCGGTCTTATGCGCAAGACACAATCATTTCGACCTGCATCCTGACCGACTATCAGGGGCTCGGAGGCCACACCCTCTGGATAGACGGCCTTCCCTCTTCCCAAAGCGTGAAGTACCGCCTCGTAAGCGATGGCCAGCTGACTCTGTTTGATGACAGCACAGCCCATATAAGCGGGCAATGCTATAATGAATCTGACTCTACCCGCCGCTGGGATATTGATATGTGGCTGATTAACCACAAGAACTTCTCCCAGTGGATCGCTCTGGGCCACGGTGTCCAGTCCGGTGCGGTGGATCCTGCGATTGTGATCAGCAACCAGCAAAACTGGAGCTTCTGGCAGCTCGACAGCACCCGCAGCAAGCTGACCGGCGCAACGGGTTCTTACTACGCCGGAGATACGCTCCTGCTGAAGCACAGCCCGGCCAGCCTTTTCTACGGCTTCCAGATGGGCGTCGGCGCGAATGCCGAAAACAACCTGAAAGGCGTTTCGGGGGGATTTTCGTTCAGCGGCGACTATACCGGCAGCGGACGGCTTAACAGCAACCTCTACTGCAACGGCGATACGCCCATGACCTGCGTGATGCATGTGGACAGCGCCTACACCACCTGCCAGCCCAATGGCAATTTTTCGGCGACGGTGGTACTGAGCGGTGCAGGTAACTCCTTCATGGTCAAGGACTCTGTGGGCAATCCGATCCTCTCCGGTCTCGGAGCAGGTTCACACACCTTCGGTAACTATGCCAGCGGCGAGATCGCCGTCTTCCACCTTTCGAACCAGGCGCAGGCAGCCTGCCCCGATACGCACATCTGCGTGGTGAACACCTGTCAGCCTTTGCCCGACTGTATCATTGCGCTCGATTCGCTATATACCGTTTGTACTTCAGCGACGGGCTTTAATGTATTTGCGGAGTTTTCGGGCAATGGCGGTCCCTACGTGATCCAGGACGACCAGGGTGGCCTTCCGGTGGTGGTGCCTGCGACGGGCATCTATGATCTGGGCTTTTTCCTCAACAGCATAGACGTATCCTTTACCATCGGCAAGCAGGATGTACCTGGCTGCTCGGTGAGTTTTGGTCCGGTAACGGCTGACTGTACGCCCGTGCCGACCTGCGACTCGGAGGTGGACACCCTATATGCCTTCTGCGTTTCTGATTCGACGTTTAAAGTGGCCATCACTTTCACCGGCTCCGGCAGCAACTATGTGCTGAAAGATGTGCAGGGAATTCACTCCCTCAATGGCATTACACCGGGTACCTATATTCTGGGGCCTTACGTGGCGAATACCTATGTCAACCTGATCCTGACCGATCTGGGCATCTTTGGCTGCACCCGCGCCGCAGGTATCATCACAGCCAACTGTGTGGAGCTGCCTGAACCATCCAATGCGCACTGCGCCGACGCAATTCCGCTGGCCTGCAACAAGGTTATCCAGGGCACGACCATCGGAAGTACTTCTGCCGGACCTCCTTCCTGCGGAACCATGCACACAGGTCCTGGCGTGTGGTACAGCTTCATGGGCACAGGCCAGAAAGTGACGCTGAATACCTGCGGAAATACCTTGCCTGTAGATACCCGCATGAGTGTATATAAAGGAGATTGCAACAAAATGTTCTGCGCCCTCGGCAACGACGATGCTCCTTTTTGCAGCGACGGCGGTTCTGAGGTGTCATTTAAAACGACGAAGGGCACTCCTTATATGATCTACATCAGCACGGCGGGTTCTACGGGTGCAGACTTCACTCTGAAGGTATCCTGCACCGGCCCGGTAAAGGTAACGCCGATCGGACCGAACCCTATCGTGAGTGTCTCTATGTTTAAGGTAAATCTGGAGGAGCCGGGTGAAATTCGCTGGGAGATCTACGACATTCATGGCCATGTGGCTGCCAGGTCTTCTGCGTCGGGTCATGAGGGTGAAAACGAAGTAACCGTAGAGGCCGGGAAGGTGCCTGAGGGCTTGTATATGATTCGTTTCCAAACGGATAAGGGCGAGCTGGGCACCGCGAAGGTGATCATCAAGAGATAATCCGGGAGTTATTTTTAAAAGAGCAGGGCCTTCGTTGGGAGGCCCTGTTTTTTTGAGGTGGACTCTGCTCAGGGCAGCAGTACGGGGCTCTCCTTAAACCAGACCTTCACCGGTTTACCTGCAACGATGCCCAGCATCGGACCTGTGAACTGCCGCGCCTGCTGTTTGGCCTGTTCGAGGATACCGCTTTTTAATGCACTGTTTAAAATCTCCTGCTCCGCCAGCTTATAGGCTTCGTCGGCCAGAGAAGCACCTTCGAAGATGGTCCAGTAGGTGTCTATGACCTTGGATTGGCTGTGGTCCACCTTGCTGTAGCAAATTTCCGGTGCGGGCAAAGCGACAAAAACGGTGTCTCCGCGCTCGCTCACATCCGCGCTGTCGAGGCGGGTAAAGTCTATGCAGGCCACCACTTCGCCGTGTACCATCAGCACCACCTTCGAACTCGGAAGCCAGCCCTGCATTTTTTCATGGGTAATGACATCCTTAAAATGGTACTTCATCAGTTCCATTTTGCCCAGCGCTTCGACTTTTTCTACCACGATGGCGTG
>RDXT01000719.1 GCA_004292985.1 Bacteroidota bacterium | reverse complement strand
GCGCACTCACCCGTAGCGGCGTATCACATACGCAAAACAGACATCGCTCTGCGCGGACGGTTCGCCTATATGATAGGCGGCTACGTATGGAGCATCCCCCAACTCCTTCTCCCGCTTTTCCGTATCTTGCAAAAAAACAATTCCCCAATGAAACGATCTCTGCTGCTCATTTTACTCCTGGGTCTGGCCCTCATAAGCTCCGCCCAGGGAATTACCTTTGCCAAAGGAAGCTGGTCCCAGGTACTGGCCGAAGCGCAGAAAGAGCGGAAACTGATTTTTGTAGATGCCTACGCCGAATGGTGCGGCCCCTGCAAGGCCATGGCCCGCAATACTTTTCCTATTCCCACGGTAGGAGCGTTTTTTAATGAGCACTTTGTCAGCTACCAGTTTGACATGGAAAAAGGAGAAGGACCTGAATTTGCCCGGAAGTATGGAATAACAGCCTATCCGACCCTGCTATTCATTAATTATAAAGGTGAGGTGGTGCACAAGGCGATGGGCTATATGGCAGGAGATCAACTGATCCAGGAAGCGCGCAAGTCGCTCGACCCCTCCAAAAATGCCGCCAATCTGGAGCTGGAAGTCGCCTCCGGGGAGGCCGAACCCGGCGATGTCCTCCGGCACGCGATGAACCTCCGCAAAGAAGGAAAAGAATATACGTCAGTCATTGCCCAGTATTTCAGCACCCAGGCTGACAAAGACCTGTATTCTGCCCAAAACTGGGAGGCCATCCGCACCTTTACCAGTGACCCGGCCAGCCGCGAGTTTATGTACCTGCTCGAAAAGCAAAAAGCATTTATCAAAGCCTATGGAGAGGTGCCTGTCACAACCAAAATCCAGGAAGTGCTGAAAAACCGCGTCCTGCTGGCAGCGCTGGGCAACAAACCCGAAGAGTACCACCAGGCGCTGCGCCTCGCCACCCAATACATGGACGACGAAGGGCAAATGGCCAACCGCCTGAAAATGACCTACGCCGAAGCCACCCGCAACTGGGACGACTACGCCCTCAAAGCGCTGCTGCATTTCCGCACCTACACCATCACCGACGCCCGCGAGCTCGATCACGCCGCGAGCCTGTTTGCAGAGCACATCAGCGATACCGAACGCCTCGAAGCGGCCCTCAACTGGATCCGCCAGTCCGTAGCCCTCGAAAATGCAGCCTACAACAATGCAACCTTCGCCCGCCTGCTCCACAAACTGGGCCGCAAACCCGATGCCCTCCGCCAGGCCTATGTGGCCCGCCGCATCACTGAACTCGAAGGGAAGGACACAGCGGAGATAGACCGGCTGATTGCAGAGATACAATAAATAAACCCCGGTCCCTGCCTGTCCCGCTTGCGGGGAGCTTGTCGAAGGGCCGGTCCCTACCTCCTCCAAAAAACATAATCCGACCGATAATGCGCATACGGAAAATGCGCCGGTTGAGCGATACGCTTCACACAACAACCCGCAGCATGGGCCATACGCTCCATTTCGCTGCCCGACCAGAATTTACCCATCCGGTCGCGGCCCAGCAGGCGCATGAGCTCGTAGCGAAAACGGGAAGATACATCCGGATAAAATACATCAATCCGCTCATAATCAGGCACATCCCCGATAAAAATACGCCCGCCCGGAGCCAGCAGCGCCAGCATCTCGTGCAGCGCTTCCTGCCCTTTGGCGTAGCGGTCGAGGTATTGAAAGGAAAAATACAGATTGATCTTGTCAAAGGGGTCGCTCAGTACCTCGCGCAGGTGCCGGGCATCGGCCTCCACAAAACGGAGTTTGTCCGAAGCATGAACTTCTGCCTTCCGGACCTGGGCAGGAGAAAGATCAGCCCCGGTAACTTCCCCGCAGCGGGCTGCCAGCCGCCAGCTCAGTTCGCCATTGCCGCAGCACACGTCTAACAAATGCTCATGGGGGCTGAGTTCAAGCCAGCGGGTTATCCAGTCCGCGATTTCCTCCATCAATCCGGGGGAAACGGGCGTTTTTCCTCCCGTACGTGCTACCTGTGTTTGTCTGTCGTTTTCGGCTGCCTGCTGGTCCCAGAAGTTTTTCCAGTTCATCTGCAAAGGCATTTATTCCAGATTTCGATGCAATTAGCAGAATCTTACCGTCATATAAGGTATAGCATTTGCAGCTTCAGCCAAAGACTGTTTAATTTACCGAACCCCGCGCATATGTGCGGATAACACGCCCAACTTCTCAGATGTCAGACCGCCCGGTCATATTCCTCGCCTTTGCCAATGATCAGGAAGACCGATCGAAGTATCTTCGCGGCCTTGCGGCTGAATTGCGGGGGATCCGGCAGGCGCTGCTGCCTGCGCGGCAGGCCGGGGCTGTGGAGGTGATCGAGCGCGCCAATGCCACCCTGGCCGATATTCTGGACGTGTTTCAGGATCCCGATTATGCGGGGCGCATCCGGATATTTCACTACGGCGGTCATGCGGAAAGCTATCAACTGCTGCTGGAGTCTGATCAAAATTCGGTGCAAGTAGCTCATGCTGAGGGATTTAATGCATTTTTAGCCAATCAGTCCGGGCTTCAGGTGGTGTTTCTCAATGGATGTTCTTCCCGCTCGCAGGCCCTCGATCTGCGTGCCGCAGGCATTCCGGCGGTGATCGGCACCTCCCGCGCCATCCAGGACGATATTGCCACCCGCTTTGCGGTGCGTTTTTACAAGGGCCTTGCAGGATACGCCAC
>RDXT01000718.1 GCA_004292985.1 Bacteroidota bacterium | reverse complement strand
AGGCGGAAAACCCAAAGGGCTGAGCTGGCCCAGCACAGTCACCGCTTCGGGATCCACGCCCAATTCTTCCTTCGTTTCGCGCAGGGCTGTCTGAATGATGTTTTCATCCGATTTCCCTGACCCTCCGCCCGGAAAACTTACATGCTTACTGAAGTAATCATTGTATGCCGGGCGCTTGATAAAGGCTGTACATAACTCATCCTGGGAGGGATACAGCAGGAGCATCAGTCCGCATTTGTAGGGGTTGGGAGCCATGCGCCAATCCCGGTGTTCCAGGGCGCGGGCAGCTTTGATTTGTGCCTCCCAGCCAGGGAGGGGTGTTCCAGGGCGCGGGCAGCTTTGATTTGTGCCTCCCAGCCAGGGAGGGGCTGATTCAGCCTTTTCATCAGGGTTTGAGCTAAACTTTTCATGAGATAAGAGCAGGGGGTTAATCGAATAGCGATATGACGTATGCGGGAAAAGCAATTACATTCGTATTTGACTATATGCGAAAGACGGTATATAAAACTGCTTTATCTCTATGAATTTTTCATAAATCTAACATGAGGTCGCATGTATATTTTGCAACCGGAAACGTTTGCTGCGACGAACGAACTATCAAGGGTAACAAGGGCGCTATTCGCGGGCGAGCAGGGCAGCCAGCTCGGCGATCATCATAGCGGTGGCACCCCAGATGAGGTGCTTTTCATGGACGACATAGCCGGGGGCTTCTATCATATTGCCGCCAAACACATCTACGCGGTGGGTGCCCCGGATCGCGGGGTCGAGCAGCTGGGACAGGGGCACTTCGATAATATCGGCGACCTCCCTGGGCGCAGGCACAAACACCGGACGGGCGGGCAGATAGCCCAGAAAAGGAAATACAAGCGAGTTGCTGGGGGGAATATAGACCTCGGTCAGAGCGCCCAGCACCTCTACTTCCTGATGCGGAATGCCCATCTCTTCATCCGCTTCGCGCAGGGCCGTAAACTGAAAATCAGGGTCGCCCGGCTCGCGCCTTCCCCCCGGAAAACACACCTGCCCGGCATGGATACGGGCATCGTCGGTGCGACGCATAAAGGGCACAATCCATTGATTGTCAAACGGATATATCAGCACCAACACAGCGCTGCGGCGGGCATCTTCCGGCACGGCGACATCGCGCCGCCGGATCGGCGGAGCCATCGTCATCTGGGCATCGAGGCCGGGAAGGGGCTGGGCAAGGCGCTGGCGGATGAAGGATAAGTCCATGAAGCTGAGGTTATTTGCCCGGAAATCAGGCCCAGTTTTTTAACGCAAGCTGGCCGCAGGCGCCGTCCACATCTTTGCCCCGGCTCCGGCGCACATTCACGATCACGCCCTGGTCTTCGAGGTAGCGGATGAAGGCATCCATGCGGGTGCGCGAGGTATTTTCGAAGCCCGAATCTTTGACGCTGTTGTACTCGATCACATTTACCTTGGAAGGAATGATCCGGGTAAAGGCGGCCAGTTCGCGGGCATCTTCGAGGCTGTCGTTTACGTCCTTGAAAATACAATATTCGTAGGTAACGCGGGTGCGCGTTTTTTCATAAAAGTAGATCAGGGCTTCTTTGAGCGCATCGAGGCTGTTGGACTCGTTGATGGACATCATTTTGGAGCGCTTCTCGTCATTGGCGGCGTGTAGCGAGAGGGCAAACTCAAACTTCACATCGTCGTCGCCGAGTTTGCGGATCATCTTGGCGATGCCTGCGGTCGAGACCGTGATCCGCTGGGGCGACCAGCCCATGCCGTCGGTGGAGGTAACCATGCGGATGGACTCCATCACGTTGCGGTAGTTGAGCAGCGGCTCGCCCATGCCCATATAGACCACATTGGTCAGGGCGCGGTCGTATTCCTGCTCGGCGCGGCGGCTCATTTCGAAAATCTGGTCGTAGATTTCGTAAGCGAGGAGGTTGTGCTTGAGGTCGAGGAAGCCTGTGGCGCAAAAACGGCAGTCGAGCGAGCAGCCGGCCTGGGAAGATACGCAGGCGGTAACCCTTTTGGGGGTGGGGATGAGCACACCCTCGACCTGTTGCCCACCTGAAAGGCGGAAGGCATACTTGAGAGTGCCGTCGCTGCTGCGCTGTTCGGCCTCTATCACGGCTTTGTTAATGGAAAAATGCTCTTTCAGGCGCTCGCGCAGGGGTTTGGCGAGGTTGGTCATGTCGTCGAAGCTGGCTGCGCCTTTTTTCCAGAGCCATTCATATATCTGGCGGGCGCGAAACCGGGGTTCGCCCAGGGCTTCGAGTTCGCTTTGCAGCTCTTCAGGGGAAAGGGTCCGGATCGGTTTCATACACGCAGGTTAGCGCTGCAAAGGTACGAAAGTTTTGCCTCACTCTTTCTCCTTTGCCGCAGGGTCAAGCAACTCGCCGTTTTCATACATCTCCGTATTGATCAGTTTGCCCGACTCGTCATAATTCCGTTTTTCCCCCTGCATTTTTCCGGCCACATAGGTACACTCGCTCATGAGCTTACCCGACTCATAGTAGAGTTTCCAGGGACCCTCGGCCTGATCGGCCACAAAGCTGCCCTCTTTTTTCAGGTTGCCGTTTTCATAATAAAACTTCCAGGGGCCTGCCGAAAGACCCTCTGCGTATGCGCCTTCCTGCTTCACCTGGCCATTGGGAAAATACACCTCCCAGGGGCCTTCGAATTTGCGGTTTTTAAATTCTCCCCTCAGATAAAGCTTACCGTCTTCGTAGTAGGTCTCCCAGAGCCCGACCATTTCGCCGTTTTCGTAGGTACCCCGCTGATATACATTGCCATTTTCAAAATACTCTTCATACAAGCCCTCTATTTTGCCTGAGACGTACCTGCATTTGAGGCTCACCACACCATTAGGATGAAAACCGAGGTATTCGCCTTCGAGCACGCCGTTTACATAGTTGCAGACCTTGTGTTTCGCGCCGTCTTCGTAGTCTTTGTAATAGCCGATAAAACGCCCCACATAGACATCGCCTGTTTTAAAGGAGCGTTCTTTGATGTGGCCATTGGCATAATATTTT
>RDXT01000717.1 GCA_004292985.1 Bacteroidota bacterium | reverse complement strand
CGGGATTTCTGTATATATTTTGGCAGAGGAAATCACGATTACCTTTTCAGTCTCCATGTGTTTTGCGACTTCCATTGCCATCATTCCCCCAAATGAAAGGCCGATAAAGATGGGTTTTGCTGCCCTTATCTGGCCCAAAAGCCGTTTTGCATAGTCCTCAATCGTTTCTCTATGCCCGGGAGCAATCCATTTTATATACGTTGTCCGGAAGCCGGAAAAGTCGAGGCGTTGAAACACGCGTTCATCCGCTCCAAGTCCGCTGAAAATGATGAGTTCTTTCATCAGATTATCATTCGATTTTACCCATAATACGCAGCAGCGCCTGTCCCGCTTGCGGGGCCGCCTCCAGAACCGTAGCCGCTTATCACATAAGCGCAGACAAGCAAACACAAACAAACACCCTATTAAACGCCCCCTCAATCCCCCGCAACCAGTATAGTGATCTTCCATTGCCCCTGCTTCTTTTCCAGAAACAGTCTGTAATCTATCGGGCTCCAGATATAGTCCCAATAGACATAGCCCCGGAGTTTTTGGTTAAGTGTAGTAACATAGTACCACTCTTTGGTTCCATAATAACTCAGATGCGCGATTTTTTCTTCCTGAAAAGAAGGGTAAGACTTCTCATAGTCCACTTCTACGACCTCATAGCTGAGCTGACCCAGCACTTTGGCACTTTTATCCGGCTTTTCCCGCACATTTACCCCTTCACCCGTAACAACCATCACAGAAAAAGGGTCTAAGGTGTCGTTGGGAAGGTCCATAGAGAATACATAAGGCAAAATAAATGTAGAATAAGGGGCATCGCCTCCAAATGTCCCACCCAGGCTGATCAGCTTACTGAGGTAAAACCACACCTCCGAATCGGGTTTATCCAGTTCCCACATGCTCTTAAACTCCTCGATTCCGTTAGATCCGCCAAAACTGTTTTTAATATTTTTATCCACGACCGACAACAGAAAGCGCGTGTCTTTTTTGTAAATGGCGTATTGCAACTTGCAGATAAAGGCGGTCAGAGAGCTGTCTTGGTGCATCTCATTGCGGGGAGGCATTTTGATCTGGCCCATAAGAGGCCTCGCAGAGAGCAGGAAGACAAGCAAGGGAAGGAGGAAAAGAAGGATTCGTTTCATCTTCAATGGATTATGTGACAATTTTTATGGAGGGTTCAGAGCACCAGCTCCTCAAACAGCCTTTTCGCAGTCAGCTCCAGGTCATAGCTCTTCAATGGATTATGTGACAATTTTTATGGAGGGTTCAGAGCACCAGCTCCTCAAACAGCCTTTTCGCAGTCAGCTCCAGGTCATAGCTCAGGCCAGGGTGCGGCCTCGAAGTCTGGATCACCGAGCTTCTCACGGCAGTGAGCCAGCGGAAGCGGGAGGGCAGGTCGAGCCGCGCGATGGGGCCGCAGCTTTTTTCTCCGGCGGCGATGCCCGCCAGCGCACGCAGGTTGGCCCCCACCAGCGCGATGTCCACCTCCTGCGAAAGGGCCATCAGCTTCGACTCGTCGAGGACGTAGTGAACCCGGATAAATTTCGCCTTTTTGCTGAATACAATCACCCCCGCGTTGATAAACTCCTCGCGCTCTACCCTCGGTAGCACCCGGATGACGGCATATTCATATAAGTGCTGCTCTTTCATGCTCGGCTTTTTGGGTAAAAATGTCGGAATGATGCAGGCGGCTCAGCAGAAACTGCGCGTATATCTCCCGGAGCGTTTCGGGTGTTTCATCTGTGTCTGCCCACTTCAGCCAGCTATCGGGGATGAGCGCCACAACACCCCGGAGGATGTCGGGGCTCAGTACCTGCCGGAAGGCGGCATTGGTTTCGGCCAGCAGACTCGCCGCAGGCAGCAGCACATGGTCTTTGACCGGGGCAAAAGGGCTTTGGGCATGCTTCTCCCAGTCAGTCCCGGAATGATGAAAATAGAACGATGCGCCATGATCTATCAGCCACAACTCCCGGTGCCAGACCAGCATATTTGTGTTTTTAAAGGTGCGGTCCACATTGGTAATAAAGGCATCGAACCACACAATCTGCGAAGCCAGCCGGGCGCTGATTTCTGTTACGGCCGGATCGAAGGTAATGGAGCCGGGCAAAAAGTGCAGGGCCAGGTTAAGCCCCTGGCTTCCCTGGAGCAGGTCCTGGATTTCTTCGTCGGCCTCCGACTGCCCAAAGGCCTCATCGAGGTGCGTAAATACCAGTTCCGGCACCTTCAGCCCCAGGCAACGGGCAATTTCGCCGCCCAGCAGCTCGGCAATCAGGGCCTTGGGACCATGACCCGAGCCTCTGAATTTCAGCACATATTTAAAGTCATCATCCGCCTCCACCAGCGCAGGCAGCGATCCCCCTTCGCGCAGGGGAGAAATATAGCGGGTTACCTGTACGGTCCGGAGCGCAGGGCTGTTCTGGGTCATCGTTTCGGGGCTATGGGGCGAAGGTAGGGATTTTTTGCTTCTTGCGGTCTGTGGGCCATCTCTCAAAAGTTTCTCCTATCTTCCCGCTATGAAACGCTCCGAAATCAACCGCGCTGTAACAGAGGCAGCAGAAGTCTTCGCTGCCGGTGGCTGGACACTGCCCCCGCAGCCCCGCTGGGATGTCACCGACTTCGGTATGGGCGACTTTCCGCAATACGGGCTGGTGCTCATCAACCTGGCCGAAGAGCCTGAGTACTGCGAAAAACTGATGTTCGCAGGCATAGGGCAGCAAACACCCGCACACCTCCACGGGGTCAAAAAAGAGGACATCATCTGCCGCCAGGGCCTGCTCTGTGTGCAGGTATGGCAGGGCCTGCCGGGCCAGAGCGACGCGCCCGCTGAGGTCAAAATTAATGGGCAACTTCAGCAGCTCCCCGCCGGGACCCTTGTGCGCCTGCATGCAGGGGAACGCATTACCCTAAGTCCCGGCACGGGACACGCTTTCTGGCCCGAATCCGACAGCTGCATCATCGGCGAGGTATCTACAGCCAACGATGACCTGAACGATAATTTTTTCGCTGATCCCAGGGTCGGGCGTTTTTCGGCTATCGAAGAAGACGAGCCGCCGCTGGTGAAACTGGTGCAGGAGGAGGGAATCAGCAACCCCGGATAAAACACATTTATAAAATACGAATGAAATAAAATTTAATTTTTGCATTAAAATTTACACAAAAACGATATAACATTGTAGTATACATCTTTTATACTATAATGAGATACTCATTTTTCCTGCGATCCCTTCTCTTGTTTGTGCAAAAAATTGCGTATTTTCTCATCTCCTCCCTGCTGCTATGCTTCCCACGGGGGGTGCAGGCCCAGGCAACGGCCCAGGGTGGCTATACCCTTGACTTTGACGGAACGGAAGACTACGTTCAGGTCGACTACAATGCTGCACTAAACCCTTCCAACTTCACGATCGAGGCCTGGGCAAAAGTCGAAGGCGGAAGCGGCACATTTCGCTCCGTGATTACTTCGCGTAAAGGTGGAAATCCCTCCCAGGGCTTTATGCTGTATGCTGCCAGCGACAACACCTGGCAGTTCTGGACCGGCGACGGAGGGGACGGAACCTGGGACAACACGCTGTCTGGTGTAACTGTTGTCAATGAATGGACCCACATTGCGGCCTCGTTTGACGGCACTTCAGTGCGGCTGTATATCAATGGTGAATTGAAAGCCACTACAGCATCTGTCTACATTCCCAACGCTATCCAGCCGTTGAGAATCGGAGCGGGTGCTACAGAGGGAGCACCGCTCTTTTTTTTCCCCGGCAAAATCGACGAAGTACGCATTTGGTCGAGTGTGCGTTCCCTGAGTGAGATTCAGGCCAACATGCACAAAAGCCTGACCGGTTCCGAAAGCAACCTGGCAGCCTATTACAACATGTCCAACGGCAACGGAACCACCCTTACCGACAACAGCACGAATAGCTACGACG
>RDXT01000716.1 GCA_004292985.1 Bacteroidota bacterium | reverse complement strand
TCCGGCCTGATGCCCAATTATCCCCCGGCGCAGTTTGTATATGAGAAACTCTCCTCCATGCAGGTGCAGAACCTCCAGATCGGGCAGCCGCGCCAGGCGACACCCATCACCGGATTTAATTACGCCTACAGTTTTGACTATAGCTATAGCGTCAACGGCGTTCCCTGCCGGGGTGTGGCCAAATGCCACGTAGCGCCTACCTACGGCATGTGCACCATGGCCATGACCGCTGCCGCCTCTCAAAGCGCCCAGTGGGCCACCTACGCCTCCTGGCTGCCGCAGGTAGCCGATCAGGTGTCAGCCAGCAATGGAGGAGCCTTTGGCATGCGGGGCATTATGCAGCAAAATCTCCAGAACTCCCAGGCCTATGCCGAAGCCGCCCGCAGCTACCGCGAATGGTCGCAGCGCAACTGGCAGCAAGTCACCGACGAGCGCAATGCCTCCCAGGACCGCAACAACTTCCATTTTCGCGAAAATATCGGCGGCGTGCAGACCTATACCAATCCCTACGACACCCGCGTGCCGGTGGAGATGCCTTCGACCTATCAATATTACTGGGTGGACCGCCAGGGCCGCACCTGGGGCACCAATGATCCCGGCGCGGATCCGAATTCAGGTTCGGGCGGTGACTGGTCGCGGATGCAGCGCTATCAGCCCTGATCAGAAGCCCCTGGCTATCTGATAGATCAGCCAGATGGCTGCCAGCACCGAAACCACAAGGCCGAGTACAAATATGCGCTCTCCCTGCTTGCGGGTGGCGGCGCTGTAGGCAAACACCCGTTTGCCATCGGGCAGGGTTTTACGGAGGGTAATCATGTACCAGCCCAGCAGAGGCCCGATCAGCGGAACGAGCAGCGCTATCACATACCCCATCACGATCCAGCCGGGGTTATCTTTCTCCGGCTGGACAAGCTGGGCCATGCGGGCCTGACGGAATGTCTCCAGTTCCGCTTCGCTGACTTCGGTCCCGCGCTCTTTCAGCAGCTTGTGCGCGAGGGCATAGTCATAGGGCGTCCACTCGTCGGGTTTATGGAGCACTTCGAGTAGTTCCTCATCAGTAAACTCGTGCAGGTAATGGTCGGTGGGATCCGGCTCCGTTGCTACCTCCTCCTCTGCATCCTCGGCCAGCAGTTCGCGGGCTTTTTCAAAATCCTCCGGAAGCAGCTTCACCACAAAGGAGCGGCTGAGTTCGCCGCCGGGTGTGAATGTATCATCGAGGCCTGAGCTTTCCGCTTCGGTGATGAAAGGAATTTCGTTGGCTTCGAGCCAGCCGATCAGCTCAGCGGCATCGGATTCGGTGGGGAAACGTTCGAAGGTGATATGCATAAAACAGGGAACAGGGATCAGGGTACGGTTTACAGGGAACAGTTTACAGGGATCACAGGGGCAAGGTAGGAATTTTGTCCTGAATACAAGGCGTAAAGCGAGTCACATCTGTTAATTACCCAACCTCGCTCTTTGTAATCTGAAAACATTTCCCCTCCATTCTCTACCTTGATAAACAAGTAAAGGACCGTTTGGCCATTTCTCTCTGTACGAAGGTCCGTACGATAGACATCTGTGGGTTCATATATCGGGAAGTAGCTGTATTGGTATCTTGTTTTATCTGCCAGATCAGTTATCATCACAGAGATTGTGTCTTTACCCATGCCGAGTTGCTGGTGGTTATATTCGGTTTTCCATGCCTGGAGTTTTTCCTGAAGCTGGCTTTCGTGCTGCTGAGTCAGCACCAGAGGATCGCGCCTGATCAGGCGATCAAGACTCCCCTCACAACTGTCAGGCATATACTGCCCGCTTTCGATGTATGCGCTTACATCAATGATTTCCGGTACCATGTTGTACATCTGGTATTTCCTGCAAGAGGTGAGCAGGGATAGAATCAGCCCGATACACAGCAAGATGGGTTTCATTGGCGGTAACATGTGGCGTTATCATTTTTTGTTTTCCAATTCGTAAAAATCTGCCGGGCTTCTTGCTTCCTCTATGTCAACGATGGTGTATTGGGAGGGCTTCAGCGATTCCAGGTTTCTGTATGCAAGATATTCGGAAACGGCTTTTCTGTCAATCATGACTTTACCATGACCAAACTGATGTCTGTCCTCTCCGTTTTTTTTAATCCGGGATATCCAGTAGCCTTTCCCTGTTTCAATGTCAAAATATGCACCGCGCCCATATTTTTGAAAGGCCTTATTGTTGAAGTAAACAGTCTTTCCAGTCCTGGATTGTGTGATATATCCTATCCAGGCCAAGCCGTCCTGGTTTGTACCGGCTTTTTCTTCGATGTAGTATAATTCGCTTGTCATGTGTCAGGATGGTGAAAAGGTATAACAAGTTAACCCCTTTTTTTCACTTCTCCACCACCTGCACTGCACACCCACCCCCTGCCGCCAAGGTCAGTTCCAGCTTTGTCTTGCTCGTTACCTTGCGTGTTTCGATCACATAGGCCTCCGGATTTGTGTCCCAATGCGCGTCGGTAGCGTCGCGGTAGATCGTGGCTTCATAGGTCTGGCCGGGGGGCAGGAAACTGAAGTCGAGGCTGAGGGTGCGGGCATTTTCGTCGGTGATGGCGCCGATGTACCAGTCAGGACTGCCCTTTTCCTGGCGGGCGATCAGGAGGTAGTCGCCGGGTTCGGCAGCGAGGATGCGGGTATCGTCCCAGTCCACGGGCACATCCACGATAAAGCGGAAGGCA
>RDXT01000867.1 GCA_004292985.1 Bacteroidota bacterium | reverse complement strand
CAGTTTAACGATCCGGGCATGAACCGCCTGTACCGCGCTGTAATGAATGCCATTGCCGCCCGCAAAAACGCCGATCTGCGCAGTACGTTTATGGCAGGCGACGAACCTTCGGAGAAAATCTATATCATTCCTCCGGCGCGGGTGCGCTATCTGTCCGAGATTTCGGAGACGGTGCGTGAGTACAACCGCCGCGCAGAGGAGCAGGCAAAAACCGCAAGGCAACTCTATGTGTTAGAAGAGGCCGCCACCCTGGTCGGGGCAGAAAGCGAAACAGCACAAACCCTTCACCAGACCGCTGAAAAGCTGCTGCGCAACCTCGATCCCTACAACCTCGAAATCCTGAAGACCTGGGAGCAGAAAAAAAACCGCTACGCCGCCGATACCTATACCTATCAGGTCCGGGGCAAAGCCCTTCATATTCAGACATTTACCCATTCGCTTTCCAAATCGCGCATCCCCAAGGTATCGCTGCCCGCCTACCGCGACTGGGGCGACATCCTGAAATGGAACCTTCAGGAAAATGTGCCGGGTGAGTTTCCTTATACAGCGGGTGTATTTCCTTTTAAGCGGGAAAATGAGGACCCCACGCGGATGTTTGCCGGTGAAGGTGGTCCGGAGCGCACCAACAAGCGCTTTCACTACGTGTCGCTGGGGATGCCTGCCCGCAGGCTTTCCACGGCCTTCGATTCGGTGACTTTATACGGCGAAGACCCCGATTATCGTCCCGATATTTATGGCAAAGTAGGCAACTCCGGCGTATCGGTCTGCTGCCTCGACGATGCCAAAAAACTGTATTCGGGCTTTAACCTCTGCGACCCGGCTACGTCGGTATCCATGACTATTAATGGCCCTTCGGCAACCCTGCTTTCCTTCTTTTTTAATACTGCGATAGACCAGCAATGCGAGTTGTATATCCGGCAAAACGGACTGACAGAGGAGGTCGCGGCAAAGATTGCGGAGCTGTTTCCCAATGGCGGAAGGCCTGAGTATCAGGGTGTTTTGCCCGAAGGAAACGATGGTCTGGGCCTGATGCTGCTGGGCGTAACAGGTGAGCAGGTGCTGCCCGCAGATGTGTATGCGCGGATTAAGGCAGATGCCCTGAAAAAAGCCCGGGGCACCGTGCAGGCTGACATTCTGAAAGAAGACCAGGCACAAAATACCTGCATTTTCTCGACCGAATTTTCCCTCAAGGTCATGGGAGACGTGCAGCAGTATTTTATTGACCACGATGTACAGAATTTTTACTCCGTATCTATCTCCGGCTACCACATCGCAGAGGCAGGTGCCAATCCGATCACGCAGCTTGCCTTTACCCTCGCCAATGGATTTACCTTCCTCGAATACTATGTTTCGCGGGGTATGCATGTAGATGATTTCGCGCCTAATTTTTCCTTTTTCTTTTCCAATGGTCTCGACCCGGAGTACTCCGTCATTGGTCGTGTGGCCCGCCGGATATGGGCTAAAACATTGAAAATCAAGTATAAAGGCAGTGATCGCGCACAGAAGCTCAAGTATCACATTCAGACTTCGGGCCGCTCGCTCCACGCGCAGGAAATTTCCTTCAACGATATCCGCACCACCCTTCAGGCCCTGTCCGCGATCTACGACAACTGCAACTCGCTGCATACCAATGCCTATGACGAGGCCATTACGACCCCGACTGAAGAGTCTGTGCGGCGGGCCATGGCCATCCAGCTCATTATCAACCAGGAACTGGGCCTCGCCAAAAACCAGAATCCGCTGCAAGGTTCATTTATCATCGAAGAACTGACCGACCTGGTGGAAGAAGCAGTGCTGGCTGAGTTTGACCGCATTACCGAAAGGGGCGGCGTGCTCGGGGCTATGGAAACCATGTACCAGCGGGGCAAAATCCAGGACGAGTCTCTCTATTATGAAACACTCAAGCACAATGGCGATCTTCCAATTGTGGGGGTAAATACCTTTTTATCTAAAGAAGGTTCGCCGACAATGCTGCCCCGCGAGGTGATCCGGGCTACTACCGAAGAAAAAGAGGTGCAGATCCAGACCCGCCTCTCGCTGCAACAGCGCAACGCAGACCTCAACCAGGAGTGGCTTCGAAAACTACAGCTCGCCTCGATCCGGAATGAAAACATCTTCGAAGCCCTGATGGAAGCGGGTAAATATGCCACCCTTGGGCAGATCACGCAGGCGCTCTATGAGGTTGGGGGACAATACAGGAGAAATATGTAAGCGCGATATTCCATTATGAGTGATTTGCATCGTAAGCAACAGGCAAAAGTGCTGCGCGTTTTCCGGAAAATTCACCGGACGACAGGAGCGTTGCTGTTTATCTTTTTCTTTTTCATTTCTATAAGCGGCCTGATGCTGGGCTGGAAAAAACACAGCGGAGGCTATCTGCTGGCCGATACGGGCAAAGGTATTTCCAATGATATAAGCGGCTTTCTGTCGGTGGACAGTTTGCATACCCGGGCCTGCTATTACCTTCATACAGAAGTAGATACGGCCCTTTCCCTGAAGCTCGACCGCATAGATTTCCGCCCGGATAAAGGCGCTGTGAAGTTTGTATTTGCCGAAGGATTCTGGGGGGTGCAGCTCGACGCGACCACGGGTCAGTTGCTCAAAATCGAGCGGCGGCGCTCCGACTTTGTCGAAAACCTCCACGACGGATCCATCCTCGACCGCCTCGCGGGTACCGGTGGAGAAATAAAAGTCGCTTACACCAGCATCATGGGTCTGGCTTTGCTTATATTTACCATCACAGGGTTTTGGCTCTGGTATGGCCCCAAACGCATGCGGGCACACAACAAAAACTGATCGCTATGTCCATTCAATTCTTTTGTCCCCGATGGGGCAGCGAGCAACTGGAGTGGGAGGTTTTTCTGGACCGTGTGCAGGAAGCAGGGTATCAGGGAGTCGAATTGGGGGTTACCCGTGAGACCCAGCCTGCGGAGATGGATGCCCTCTGGGACCAGATCAGCCACCGGAATATGCCCATCATTCTCCAGCACTGGGACACTGTCGAGCCGGATTTTCTGGCTTATTACGATCGTTTTGCGGCCTGGCTGGAAAAAGTAAAACCCTACCCTGTGCTCCGGATCAACAGCCAGACCGGACGCGACTTTTTTACCTTCGAACAAAACAAGGCCCTGATTTTACTGGCCAATGAATTTGCAGCCGCCAATGGCATTACCCTGAGCCACGAGACCCACCGGCATAAGTTTAATTTTGCGGCCCACGTAACCCGGACCTTTCTGGAGGCGATTCCCTCGCTGCGCATCACCCTCGATGCCTCGCACTGGGTATGTGTCGCCGAATCGTATCTCGCCGACCAGGCCGATACTCTGAAACTGGCCATCAGCCGCACCGACCACATCCACGCACGGGTGGGCTATCCCGAAGGACCGCAGGTGCCCGATCCGCGTGTGCCCGAGTGGCAGGAGGCCCTCGAAGCGCACCTCGGCTGGTGGGACCAGATTGTGGCGCTGAAACAAAAACAGGGCCTGCCCCTGACCATTACGCCCGAATTTGGCCCCTACCCCTACATGGTACCCATGCCCTTTACCCGGCAGCCGATCACCAGCCAGTGGGAGGTCAATGCCTGGATGATGCAGATGCTCCGCGAGCGCTATTCTTCTTAACACCCTCATTATCAACCTATTTTCATGCAATACGGGTTTATTTTCGATATGGACGGCACCATGGTGGACAATATGAATGTTCACAACCGCGCCTGGCAGCTTCAGTTGGCTTCGATTGGCATAGACATGAGCATCGAAGAGGTGAAAGCTACCTGCCACGGGAAAAATGAAGAGATTTTCGAGCGGCTGTTCGGAGACCGCTTTACCCCGGAGCAGCGCAGGCAGTATTCCCGTGAAAAGGAGGAGCGTTACAGAGAGGTGTTTCTCCATGAATTAAAGCTGATCGAAGGCCTGTCTGCGTTTCTGGAAGTGGCCCATGCAGCGGGCATTCCGATGGGGATCGGCACCGCAGCGCCTCCCGAAAACGTCAATTTTGTGCTCGACAACCTGCCCATTCGTTCCTATTTTAAAAAGGTGGTAGATGCAGGACAGGTGCAGCGTGGCAAACCCGATCCTGCTGTCTTTCAGATGGTTGCCGAAGGAATCGGTGTTCCCATCCATCAATGTCTGGTGTTTGAAGACTCGCCCACCGGTGCCGAAACCGCCCTCCGTGCAGGCTGCCCAGCCATTATTCTGACCACCACCCACGATCAGGAAGAGTTTGCCCATTTTACCCATATCAAAGCCTTTGTCAGCGATTTTACCGGGCTGAATCCCCTTGAGCTGCTGCGTTTTCTCCCCGCAAATGCATGAAAAATCCGCGCTTCGCCTCAATATTGGCCTGATTATTAGCGTATATCCTGCATCCCTTTATCGTTCACATTTATCTGTACACAATTCCCATGACTGCCTCTTCAGCATTTTTGAGAAAAGTCCATTCCCTGCTCGCAGACCACGTTCAACTCCTTTCCCGCAACAATCCGCCCAAAGACGGGGGAAATGGCATCTTTACCCGCCATCAATACCCGATTCTCACCGCAGCGCATGCGCCTGTGATCTGGCGCTACGACCTCGACCCGGCCAGCAACCCCTTCCTGATGGAGCGCCAGGGGATTAATGCCACCTTCAACTCCGGCGCGATTTACCTCGATGGGAAATACATCCTCGTGGTGCGGGTCGAAGGGGTGGACCGCAAGTCCTTTTTTGCTGTCGCCGAAAGCCCCAACGGCGTGGACAATTTCCGCTTCTGGGACCACCCGGTGGTGCTGCCCGAAACCGAAGACCCGGATACGAACGTATATGATATGCGCCTGGTGCAGCATGAAGATGGCTGGATCTATGGTCAGTTTTGCACCGAGCGCAAAGACCCCGCAGCACCTGCCGGAGATACCTCGCGCGCTACGGCCCAGGGTGGCCTCGTGCGTACCCGCGACCTGCGCAGTTGGGAGCGCCTGCCCGATCTCAAAAGCCCCTCCAGCCAGCAGCGGAATGTAGTGCTGCATCCGGAGTTTGTAGAAGGTAAATATGCCTTTTACACCCGCCCGCAGGATGGATTTATTGATGTAGGCGGTGGCGGCGGCATCGGCTGGGGCCTGTCCGAAAGCATGAATCCGGCAGTCATTGACAAAGAAATCATCATTGACCAGCGCTATTATCACACCATTAAGGAGGTGAAAAACGGTCAGGGTCCCGCACCGATCAAAACGGAAAAAGGCTGGCTGCACCTCGCACACGGTGTCCGCAATACCGCTGCCGGGCTGCGCTATGTGCTCTATATGTTCATGACTGACCTTGCGCAGCCCTGGCTTGTTACCCATGCTCCGGCAGGACATTTCCTCGCTCCCGAAGACGAAGAGCGCGTAGGCGACGTGAGCAATGTGGTGTTTACCAATGGCTGGATTGTGAATGAGCAGAACCAGGTGTTTATCTACTACGCTTCCTCCGACACCCGCATGCACGTGGCCACCAGCAGCGTAGATCAACTGGTAGATTATTGCCTGAACACCCCGGCAGACGGCATGCGCTCCGCAGCCAGCGTGCAGACCCGTATCGAACTGATAGACAAAAACCTCGCATTCCTCAAAGCCTCCGGCATTTTGTGATGAAGACGACCTTTGAGCAGGAGCTGAATGATATCCTCGGCTGGTGGGTCCGCGAAATGACGGACCTCCGGTCGGGGGGATTTTATGGCCGGATAGACGGCGAAGGTACCCTTCACCCCGAAGCGGAAAAAGGGATCATTTTAAACACGCGCATCCTCTGGACCTTCAGCGCAGCCGCCCGTTCCACAGGCAATCCGGACTGGCAGCAGGCCGCAGATCGCGCCTTTCACTACATCGCCAGCTATTTCTATGACCCTGAGTATCAGGGTGTTTACTGGTCTCTTGACCACCTGGGAGCACCCGCGCAGACCAAAAAACAGAGCTATGCGCAGGCATTTGCGATCTATGCGCTGAGCGAATATTACCTGCTAACCCGGAGCCCCGAAAGCCTGCACCTGGCGCAGCAGATCTTCTCCCGGCTCGAAACCCACGCCCTCGACAAAGTGCGTAATGGCTACCTCGAAGCCTTTACCCGCGAATGGGGAGCGATGGCCGACATCCGCCTCAGCGACAAGGACGCCAACGAAGCCAAAACCCAGAATACCCACCTCCACATCCTGGAGGCATATACCAACCTCTGCCGCTGCGACAACTCTGCTCCGGTAAAAGATGCTCTCCGGAACCTGATTTTTTTGTTTACGGACAAATTTATTGACCCGGAAAGCGCCCATATCCATCTCTTTTTTGATGAAGAATGGAGTCTCAGATCGGACATTGTTTCCTATGGCCATGACATAGAGGCAAGCTGGCTGCTCTGGGAAGCGGCTGAGGTCTTAGATGAAGCGGCGGTAAAAACCCTGCTGAAACCCATCTGCCTGCGGATCGCCGAAGTAACCCTGAAGGAAGCCACCGAAGCCGACGGCGCTGTGATCAATGAATATTACCCCAGCCAGCAGCGCTATGACCGCGACCGGATCTGGTGGGTACAGGCCGAAGCGATGGTCGGTTTCTGGAATGCCTGGCAGCTTTCGGGAGAGACACGATACCGGGAAGCGGCCCTCCGGACATGGAACTATATTCTTGATAATCAGCGGGATACCGTAGGAGGCGAATGGTTCTGGAATGTGTCTGCTGAAGGGATTCCGTCCCGCAGCGAAGACAAGGCCGGTTTCTGGAAATGCCCCTACCACAATGGCCGCGCCCTGATGGAAATGATCCGCAGGGCTTAGTAACGGAAGGCTACGGAGCTGAAGGTGAGGCCACTACCCGATCCGATCATCATCAGCAAATCATTTTCTTTCAGTTTTCCTTTTTCCCAGGCTTCATTAAATGCAATCGGGATACAGGCCGAGCCCGTGTAGCCATAGTATTGCATGGCCGTATGGGCACGCTCCTGGGGCACTTCGAGGTTTTCGAGGGTTTTGCGGATGCTGTTGATATTGATCTGGGTCAGGAAATAATGCTCCACATCCATCGCCGTAAAATGCAGGCGCTCGAAGAGGTTGCGGGCCATGCGGGTCCACATCTGGGGATTGAGTTCCGGCGGAAAGCGGTAATTGATCTTGAGCGTATGCGTTTTGACATCTAACACTTCCTGGCTCACGGGGTTGCGCGCCCCGCCGCCATAGATGCCCATCCCGTCATAATATTGCCCCAGCGTAATGAGTTCACTGCCCAGATAGCCCCGGTTTTCGGTTTCTTCGGCCCCCAGAATGATCGCTCCCGCCCCGTCGGCAAACAGCGTAACTGTCTTTTTATCAGCCATATCCAGAAACTTGCTCACCGCATAGGCACCGATCACCATCACGTGTTTGTAGCGCTCGTCAGTACGGATGTATTTGGAGCCGACATCTATCCCGGTAACAAAACCCGCACAGGCCGCATTGAGGTCAAATGTACCCGCATGACCTGCTTCGAGGCGGTATTGTACTACCGAAGCCGTGGAAGGGGTGAGGTATTCGGGTGTATCAGTGGCCACGATAATCAGGTCCATGTCGCGCGCGCGCAGCCCTGCACGGTCGAGCGCCTGGCGGGCCGCATGCACACAGAGGTCCACCGTGGACTCGTCTTCGTCGCACCAGCGGCGCTCATAAATATTCAGATTGTTTTCGAGCCAGGTACTCACATCCGTGGCCAGCAACTCATCGAAGTAGCTGTTGGGTAAAATACGTTTGGGCAGGTAAGCGCCCGCAGAGCGGATCACAGCATTTCGCATACGGCGAGGGAGGCATTTGTTACAACGAATGTAACACCCGCGAAGCTCAAACACAATGCCTTTTCTGAATAGATGCAGGCTCTTTTGAGGGTTTTGCAGGAAATTTTCTACATTTTGCGACATATCCATTGGCCATCTCTCAATCTTTACGATATTCCCGACTTCACTCCCTCATGATCCTTATGAAAAAGCTATTCCGCTATCTCCTGCTCCTCTCTCTTCCCCTACTGGCTACCTCCTGCCTGACCATCGAGGAGAGTTATACCTTTAAAAACAATGGATCCGGCAGCATGCAATACCTTGTGGATCTGGGGGACTTAGGCCCGATGATTGCGATGAACAGTGAAGAAGGCGGTGAAGATGCCTTTAAAGATTTTGATTTTGCCCAGTACCAGGAGCAGCTCGAAGCCATCGAGGGCATCAGCAAGGTATCGGCAGTGAAAGACAAGGAAGCCTACCACTTTGGGATTAACTTCAGCTTCCGCAACATTGAAGCGCTGAATAAAGCCCTGAACCTGATTTTGCGCAAAGACAATACAGGCCCGGAGCATGTATTTTTCACCCGTGAAGGTAACATTATCACCCGGAAGCACGCGCCGGAGTCGGGAGGTCTGCCCGAAGAGCTGTCTTCGGAGGATGAAGAAGGTGAAAGCGCCCTTGCGATGCTGGAGCAGATGAAATATCGGGTAAAAATGAACTTTGCCCAGCCGGTAGAAGCCGTATATGCCGGGGTTGATGCCCAGATTGGTGGCAAAAAAGACCGCGAGGTGCTGGTAGAGGGCAATTTTCGCCAGCTTGCTGAAAATTCAGAGTTATTATCTTCGCAGGTAGTGCTGCGCAAATGAACCGTATTGTCGCCCTGCTTACGCCCCGCCTGCTGGCTTTTGTGGGCCTGCTGATGGCCTTTCTGGCTTTTGGCTGGTCGCGGGCGCTGCTGAGCATATCGGTCGGCTTTGTGGCCGGGGCGGCAGTGCTCCATCTGCTGAAGCCTTTCCGGCCCCTGACGATTCGCAATTCCTTTGGCTGGGTGCTCACGCTGCTGTTTGTTCTCTCGCTGGCCGCAGGGCTTTATACCGAGGACCGCGCCGGTTGGCTGGCCGACCTGCGGCAGAAACTGCCCATGCTGATCCTGGGGGTTTCGATGACGATTTTGCCTCCATTTACCCGCCTGCAATACCGCCTGCTGTTTTATGTCTTTATCCTCACGCTCACGGTTCTGGCCCTGGCTTCGCTGGGGGTGGCCTATCAGGACTACGAGGCCCTGATCCGCACCGTTTCGCGCAACTCCAACATTGACATTGTAGGCAGCATCAGCCATATATATTTTGGTATCCTGCTGGCTACCAGTGTCATACTGGCCTTAGGCATGCTCATCTCCGAGGGGGAGGCCCTGCCCCGCAGCGAAAAAATCCTGCTGCTCAGCCTGGCGCTGCTCGATGCCCTGCTGATGCACCTGCTCACCACCCGCACAGGCCTGCTGTCCTTATATGCAGGTCTGCTGGCGCTTTTGCTGGGCTGGATGGTCCGGAGTGGCAAAAAGCGCCTCGCGATGCTTATGCTGGCGGGCCTGATCCTTTTACCGCTGCTCAGCTACCAGTTTGTGCCCTCCTTCCGCCTCCGGGTGCAGGTAACCCGCTACGACTGGCAGCAGTACCAAAACCCCGAAGCCGACCTGAGCGCGCACTCGCTTTCGGCACGGCTGATCGCCTGGGAAGCCACCTGGCGCATCTTTCTGGCCCAGCCCCTTACAGGCACAGGCTTAGCAGATATCGAGCCTTCCTTACAGGCAGCATATCTCGCCCAGCCGCCAAGGGCCAGGATCGAAACCCTTCCCAAAAGCCCCCACAACCAGTTTTTGGAGTATATGGCAGGCTTTGGACTGCCCGGACTGACTGTTTTACTCTTCGTATGCTTATATCCGTTGATTTTTCAGCGAAAAAAAATGTCACCTTTGTATATTTCTTTCGTTTTAATTGCA
>RDXT01000866.1 GCA_004292985.1 Bacteroidota bacterium | reverse complement strand
CGGCCCAGCTTTTCTGAAACCCAGTTTACGAAGCTGTTGATCAGAATCAGCAGATCATAGCTCGCGCCTCCGAGTTTGGCGAGCCACTTGGTGTATTTCATGCTGGCGTCAAAAATATCGCCATGAAACACCCATGCCTTTTCTTTGCCCAGTTCGAGCACAAGGTGGTCTTTGAGGTGAAAATTTCCCAGTGAAAAGTCCGAAAACTTCCGCAGCAGCTCGTCGTGGTTGCCTGTGAGATAATAAACGGGGGTTTCTCTGGCGGCGATTTTCACGATTTCTTTAATGACCTGCATGTGCGATTTGGGCCAGTAGCGTTTGCTAAACTGCCAGATGTCAATAATATCGCCATTGAGGATGAGGGTTCCGGGCTGGATACTCCGCAGATAGTGAACCAGCTCTTTCGCCTGGCAGCCATAGGTGCCCAGGTGAACGTCGGAAATGATAACGATGTCAACGTGCCTTTTGCTCATAGTGAGAGCCTGCTTTACGAAGGATTGAGCTGCAAATATGAGATTCGCTTATTATCAGTGTATTAGGCGAATGGTAATTCATTTAATCATTTGGTAACATGGGGCGGATTGTAACTCAAAAAGCCGCCCCTGTCAGGGACGGCTTTATTAATGAGAGATAGCTCCGTAAGCTCAGGAAATCTTGCTCAGCACTTCGCTCACCTCGCGCACAGCCGCAGCCGACTGGTGCAGCAGGGCCATTTCTTCCTCATTGAGTTTCAGTTCGATGATCTGCTCGATCCCTTTGCGGCCCAGTTTTACAGGCACGCCGAGGTAGAGCTCATTGATGCCATACTGTCCGGTAAGCCATGCGCAGCAAGGGAAAATCCGCTGGGAGTCTTTCATAATGGCCTCGACCATCTGTGCGGCAGCAGCGCCGGGGGCATACCAGGCAGAGGTTTCGAGGAGTTTCACGATTTCACCGCCGCCGTTTTTGGTGCGCTCGATGATCGCTTCGAGGCGGTCGGCAGGGATCAGCTCCGTTACCGGGATACCAGCGACGGTGGTATAGCGGGGCAGCGGCACCATCGTATCGCCATGACCGCCCATCAGCACAGCCTGGATGTCTTTGGGAGACACATTCAGCTCGCTGGCCAGGAAAGCGCGGTAGCGGGCCGTGTCGAGGATACCTGCCATGCCCAGCACGCGGTGTGAAGGAAACTGCGAAGTCAGGTAGGCCTGATAGGTCATCACATCGAGCGGGTTGGATACCACGATGATGATCGCGTCGGGAGAATGCTTAATCACATTTTCCGTTACCGACTTCACAATTTTGGCATTGGTCGAAATAAGGTCGTCGCGGCTCATACCGGGCTTGCGCGGGATACCCGAGGTGATCACCACCACATCTGATCCGGCCGTTTTGGTATAATCGTTGGTCGAGCCGGTAACGCGGGTATCAAAATAGTTGATAGGGGCGGTCTGCCACTGGTCCAGGGCCTTGCCTTCGGCAAAGTTCTCCTTGATGTCCACCAGCACGACTTCGTTGCATACTTCAGCACGGGCTATACACTCAGCACAGGTGGCTCCTACGTTGCCTGCACCTACAACAGTAACTTTTGACATGAGATCACGAGTTAGAGAGTTGGGAAATGAGAATCGGGGATGCTCTGATTTTGCGGGTAAAAATAGGGCCTTGTACAGCCATTTACAACCCCTTTTTATAGACCGTTGGGCGCATAATTTCTTCGCTTTAGGTCAGAATCTTACCTGATCGCGCGCAGCGCTTTGCCAAATACGCAATGAGGCATGAATCTTGCTGCATGAAACAAGGGCGATGATTCCCCGTTTTTTCTAATATTCTAACCCGAAGGCGCGTTATCTTTTGAATATCTGTTTTTTTATATGCAGGCAGGTATATTAACTTGAAACGACGACCTCAGTAAATGCATGGCGATATGAAGCTTTCTTGGTTTTCTTCTGCACTGGTGCTTCTCATAATGGCTTCCCCTGTTCTTTCTTTGGGACAAATCACCAAGGAGGAAGAGCGGTTCTGGAAAGACAAAGCAAAAATGTACTCAAAAAATCCGGAGTCGCTCAAAGCGGAGTTCGAAAACTACCAGGAGCAGATCAAGGAACTGAAGCGCATCAACAAAGAGTTGATGGCCAAGGCCGCATCTTCCCAAAACTCAGACCTCGTGGACAGCCTCCGCTGGGTACTGATCCAGATGGAAGGAGAGCTTCAGGCGCAGCGCAGCCAGAAAGAAAAGCTCGAAAAAGCCTATAAGTCCCAGGCGAAGGTAAGCGAAATGGGCATCAAGCCCGGACTGGTGTACCGCATCCAGATCGGTGCCTACGTTTTTTATGAAATCGCCAACAAGCCCAAAGACGCCGACGATATCGTTGAGGAAAAAGCCGACGGCTTCAACAAATATGTCATCGGAGGCTTCCGCACCTATGATGAGGCCATTTCCTTCCGCGACGAAGTGCGCAAAATGGGACTCAAAGATGCGTGGGTGGTTCCCTATATTGATGGCATCCGCGTAACGGTGGAAGAAGCCAATCAATACCTCCAGAAACAAGGCCAGACCGCCAAAATGGACAACTAAGAGACACCGGCAAACGAAACCACAATTCAGCCACCCTTTGGGTGGCTTTTTTTTTATTGGTAAGACAGGATTTTTTGTGTAAATTCAACACACAAAAGATCGAATATGCCTTTTCTGCCGCTCAAAAGTAACCTGCCTGATGTAAAAATAGGCGCATGGAAGATCGAAGAAGACGAGCTGTATTTCATGGAGCGTGTAAAACTCTATGAGCATGAATGGCAGCGCCTCGCGAAAATCGTGCATCCCGAAAAGCGGCTCGAATGGCTCTCCTCGCGCCTCTGCCTTAAAGAGCTGATCAAAATCTCAAATGAAGAGCGGGTCGAGTCCCTCAACACAGAGACCGGCAAGCCTTATCTCTCCAACAACTCGCACTTCATTTCCTATACGCACTCCACCGGCTATGCGGCTGCGGTGGCCTCCCCCCGGGTCGAGGTGGGCATAGACATCGAGTACCTCAAGCGCACCCGCAACCAGCGTACCCGCTTCCTGTTCATGAACGACGAGGAGCTTGACTATTTTCACGCCAACGAAAGCTTCGAACTCTTTATTCTCATCTGGAGCAGCAAAGAATCCCTGTACAAAATCAGTGGCCCCGGCTTTGCCTTTAAGCATAATATTGCCCTCGATTTCACCAATTTCCAGCTCCGGGATAACGGAAAGGTCACTGCTTACGTACATAAGGACGACATATTCAGAACCTATGAGGTCAGCTACTATATTCACCCTGAGTTTCTCCTTACTTATACTTGCGACAGCTTGCCAGCAGAAGCCCTCCCAAGCCCGGCAGGAACCGAGTATTCAATCTCTGGATGAAGCAGGCCTCAAAGAACGTATCGGAAAGTCTCCCAGGCCCTATGTGCTGGTGAATATGTACAATACACGCTGCAAGCCCTGCGTTAAAGAAATACCCGACCTCCTCGGTTTTCTTGCAGAACCAGAAAGCGGTGTCGAGGTGCTGATGGTGGCGATAGATGAAAAGGCGGTGTTTGAAGAGCGTTTTCCGCAGTTTTCAGAAAAATGCGGCTCTGCTTTCCCGACTTTCCTGATGAACCCCGATGCAGCCAGGTCTTTTGTCGGACAGATACTCCCGGATTGGGATGGCATGGTGCCCCTCAATGCTCTTTATACATCAGACGGACGACTTGTGGAGGTAACAGGACTCACCGACCGCAGGGAAATTACCATGATTATTCACAACGATCAGTCCTTTCACCCCTGATCTTTTCCAGTATGAAATACACACTCTTGGGCCTGCTTGCCGGGCTGATACTCTTCACTGCAACCCTTCCCGTACTGCATGCGCAGACACCCGAAGTGGTTACCGACTTTACCCTCCGCAATGAGAAAAAGGAGGAAATCAAACTTTCGGGTTTCGCAACCCAAAAGGCGGTCGTGGTGGTCTTCACCAGTTCCAACTGTTCCTGGGCCACGAAATACATTGACCGTCTGAAGGCCATGAGCGAAAAATACGCCCCCCTGGGCATTACCTTCCTCGCTATCAACAGCAACGACACCACCATGAGCGAACTCGATGCGGTGTCGCGCGTGCGCGAAGGCTCCCCCTATGGCTTCCCCTACCTCAAAGACGAGGACCAGGCCGTAGCGAAGCTGCTCAAAGCGACCAAAACCCCCGAAGTCGTAGTGCTCCAGCCCGTAAACAAACGCTTTGAAGTGCTGTACCGGGGCAAAGTGGACGATAACCCCCTCGATGCGGGTCTTGTAAAGCATAATTTTCTCCAGGAAGCCCTCGACGCGGTTCTGGCAGGTAAAAAATACGAAGTCCCGGTGACGCCGCCCAGCGGCTGTAACATTCGCTGGAAAGATCAGTAAATTGCCGGGGCTTCGACAAGCTCAGCCACCGGGCTTTCGGAAAACTCAGCCACCGGGCTTTCGGAAAACTCAGCCACCGGGCTGTTGGATAGGTTAGTAACCGAGATGTACAAATCGCTCATTCGTCCGCTGCTGTTCCGCTTTGATGCGGAAGACGTTCACCACTTCGCTTTCAGCTCCATGCGCAGCGCATTTGCGGTGCCGGGAGCTGCTGCTCTGGCAGATATGCTGTACCGCGACCCCCACCCGCGCCATGTGCGGGAAGTTATGGGCCTGCGCTTCCCCAACCCGGTAGGACTCGCTGCGGGTTTTGATAAAGATGGTTTGCTGGCCGAAAAATGGGCGCATCTGGGCTTCGGCTTTGTGGAACTGGGTACCGTTACCCCCCGTCCGCAGGCGGGCAATCCCCGTCCGAGGCTCTTTCGTCTTCCCGCCGACCAGGCCATCATCAACCGGATGGGCTTTAATAATGCAGGCGTAGAGGCGCTTGCCGCCCGGCTCGAAAAAATCCGTCACTCAGAGATCATCATCGGCGCGAACATTGGCAAAAACAAAGACACTGCCAACGAAGATGCCGCTTCCGACTACGAGATATGCTTCCGGCGCCTGAGTGAACTGGTGGATTATTTTGTGGTGAATGTAAGTTCGCCCAATACGCCCGGTCTTCGCGCCCTTCAGGAAAAGGAGCCGCTGACCGCGCTGCTGGACCGTTTGCAAACGATCAACCAGGCCCGGAAAACACCCCGTCCGCTTCTGCTCAAAATTGCGCCCGACCTCAGCGAAGAGCAACTCGACGACATTGCCGAGGTCGCCCTGAAAACAGGCCTCAGCGGCCTGATCGCTACCAACACTACCATCAGCCGCGAATGCTTGCGCACACCGGCATCTGTTGTGGATCCGATAGGTGCAGGGGGCCTGAGTGGCGCCCCCCTGCGGCAGCGTGCGGAGGAGGTGATCCGCGGGCTTCGCGCCCGTTGTGGAGACCGGCTGGCGCTTGTGGGCGTAGGAGGGATTGGTGATGCGGCCTCCATGCAGGCCCGGCTCGATGCGGGGGCAGACCTGGTGCAGGTGTATTCCCACTTTGTGTATGAAGGGCCGGGGCTGGTACGCGGGCTGCTACGCAGATAAAAAAAGTCCATCCCGAAAGCGCGAAGCCATCGGGATGGAGCAGAGACTCAGAAAAAGTCCAGCTTATTTTTTGCCTTCTTTGGCAGCGTCTTTGGCAGCCTGACGAAGTGCACGTGGGATTTCAACGCTGGCGATGGCGGAAGAAGGAGACGTTACTACTTCCACACCTTCGATTTTCGCGTCGAGCACTTTGATGGTGCCTCCGAGGTCCAGACCGCTTACATCCACCGAAATGGCCTGTGGAAGCGTAGCCGGGATTCCTTTCACCTTGATCTTGCGGAGTTTGGTGATCAGTTTACCACCTTTGGTTACGCCTACAGGAGTACCGGTGAGGGTAAGCGGGAGGGTAAGTGTAACTGCCTTGTCGGCGATCACTTCCAGAAACTCCACGTGGATGATGCGGTCAGTTACCGGATGGTACTGTGCTTCGCGAACGATCGCTTCACGGACATTACCTTCGAGGTTGAGTTTCACCAGGAAAGTATCTTCTGTGAAAAGCGTGCGCTGCATGTCGAGGTACTCGACTTCTACATGGGTAGCCTGACCGTTGTTGTAGATTGCGCCAGGGACTTTACTGTCTTTGCGCAAAGCTTTCGCGTATCTTTTGCCTGTTTGCTCCCGAAGGGAAGCCTTCAGCTCGATAGTCTTCATTGCTCTCGTTAGATAAAGAGTGAACTGATAGATTCGTGATTATGGATCTTGCGAAAGGCCTTGGCAAATACCGGGGCAATGCTGAGGACTTTCACCTTACTGACTTGTTTTTTGAGGGGAATGGTGTCGGTAACAACCATTTCCTCAAGCATGGAGGCTTCTATGCGTTCATAGGCCTGTCCTGAAAAGATCGGGTGCGTGGTTACAGCACGCACAGAGAGCGCGCCTTTTTCCATGAGCAGGTCTGCGGCGCGGCAGATGGTTCCTGCAGTATCCACGAGGTCATCTACCAGCACCATATGCTTGTTGCGGGCATCGCCGATTACCTGCATGGAGGCCACCTCGTTGGGGCGCTCCCGGAACTTATCTACGATGATAAGATCGGCCTGGATGAACTGCGCATAGCGACGTGCTCTGGCAGAGCCTCCGATATCGGGCGAAGCGATGCAGAGATTCGGCAGGTTAAGCCCCTTGAGGTAGGGAACAAACACAGCCGATGCATCGAGATGATCGAGCGGTATGTCAAAAAAGCCCTGAATCTGACCTGCATGCAGGTCCATCGTTACGATCCGCTGGGCACCGGCGGCTGTGAGCAGGTTCGCTACCAGCTTGGCGCCAATGGAAACGCGGGGCTTGGACTTGCGGTCCTGGCGGGCGTAGCCGAAATACGGCATGACCACCACCACTTCATTCACCGAAGCCCGGCGCGCTGCATCGATCATGAGCAGCAGCTCCATCAGCGTGTCGGAAGGCGAAAAAGTGGACTGAATAATATATACATCGCAACCCCGGATAGACTCTTCGTAGTACACCTGCATCTCACCGTCGGAAAAATGCAGCAACTCTACCTTACCTAAGGGTGTACCGAAGAAGTCTGCAATCTTCTCCGCCAGGTAACGGGAGGCCGACCCGGAGAATATTTTGATTTGCGATGACATAAAGCATGTTGACCCGCAAGGATTCGAACCCTGACAAAGAGAACCAAAATCTCTTGTGCTACCGTTACACCACAGGTCAATGTTTGTGGTAGGATTTAATGGGAGGCAAATTTAAGCACTTTGCAGAATATGCACAACAGGGGGCCGAGAAAAATCTAAAAAAATCCTGTCTTTTTTTTCCGGAAGCAACGTTTAGCTATAAAAAACCTCTTCATCTTAGCCTCACAATCCCAACTGATGTCGCATGAACAGACGATTTCTCTTTTTTTGCCTGATTTGCTGCGCCTCTCTTCCCGGTCTTTTTGCCCAGAACTACACCGTTAGCGGCTATGTGCGCGAGCTGTCTTCGGGCGAAGCGCTGATCGGGGCCAGTGTAGTGTCGCAAGACCGCCGCGGCGCCTACACCAACAGCTACGGATTTTTCTCGCTCACCCTCCCGGCAGGGTCACAACGCCTGATTATCAGCTATATCGGCTTCGCGCCCGATACGCAGGTGCTTACGTTAAGCCAGAATATGAGCCTCGATATCCGCCTGGAAGAGGCTGTGAGTAGTGTGGAGGAGGTAGTCATCACCGCAAGCCAGGACGCTTATGCGCGTGAGGTGAAGTCCACCCAGATGAGCCAGATCAACCTCAAGGTGCGAGATATCCGCCTGATTCCCAGCCTCGGAGGCGAGGCCGACATCATGAAGGTGCTCCAGCTGCTGCCGGGTGTGACCAAGGGCGGCGAAGGAACCACCTCGATCCTGGTGCGGGGCGGCGACCCTGACCAGAACCTGATCCTGCTCGACGAAGCGGTGGTCTATAATGTGAGTCACCTCTTCGGCTTTTTTTCCGTGTTTAATGCCGACGCGCTCAAGGATGTGAACCTGCTCAAGGGCGGTTTTCCGGCGCAATATGGCGGTCGCCTCTCTTCGGTGATAGACATTACGATGAATGAGGGTAACCAGGAAAAATTTCATGTGAAGGGCGGCATCGGGCTGCTGTCTTCGCGGCTCACGGTCGAAGGGCCGATCATCAAAAACAAGGCCTCTTTTATCGTGTCGGGGCGGCGTACCTATATTGACCAGGTAATGCGGGTGCTGGGGCTTACCGTACCGTATTACTTCTACGACCTCAACGCCAAAGCCAACTACAGCATCAACGAAAAAAACCGTGTATATCTCAGCGCCTACCTGGGCGACGATGTGCTTTATACGCCCCGCTCCCTTCAGGATGGCGATTCGCTGGGCCTGGGGCAGGTGGATTTTGGCTTCCGCCTCGGCAACCAGACGGCGACCCTTCGCTGGAACCACCTGTTTAATGCGCGGCTTTTTTCAAATACCTCCCTCATTTACACCCGCTTTAAGTACGACATCAACGGGTCTGTGGGTGCAAACAAAATATTTATCGGCTCAGATGTGCAGGACATCGGCATAAAAAATGACATCACCTACTACCACAACCCCGACAACACCCTGCGGGTGGGTGCCCAGATCACCAACCACCGCTTCCGGCCCAACATCATCAGCGCGCAGGGGGACATCGGACAAATTGTAAAAGACCGCGAGGTGGATCCGATCCTGGCGCAGGAACTGGCGATCTACGGACAACACGACTGGCAGGCATTAAAGCGGCTGCGCATCAACTATGGCCTGCGGATTTCGGGTGCGGTAACGCCGGGCAAATTTTATCCCGGACTGGAGCCGCGCCTCTCTGCCGTGTGGCTGCTGAATGAAAAAAACTCCTTTAAGGCAGGTTACTCGCGGATGGCGCAGTATATGCACCTCGTTTCCAGCTCGACCGTGGCCCTGCCCACCGACCTCTGGTATCCTGTAACCCGCAACATCCGGCCCCAGGGAGCGCACCAGGTGGCGGGCAGCTACACCCACCATTTTGAGAAGCCCGGCCTGCTGTTTACCCTTGAATCCTACTACAAATGGATGAAAAACCTCACCGAATACCGCGAGGGAGCCAACCTGATCCTGAACGACAATTTTGAGCAGGAGCTTTTGCAGGGGCGGGGGCATGCCTATGGCCTGGAGTTTTTGCTCAAGCGCGACGAGGGCCGGATCAATGGCTGGATAGGCTATACCCTTTCCTTTGCCCGGCGGCAGTTTGATGAGCTGAATGGCGGAGAGGCTTTCTGGGCTAAATTTGACCGGAGAAACGATCTTTCGGTGGTGAGCATCGTGAAGGTAACGAAGCGGATTTCGATCTCCTCTGTCTTCAGCTACCTCAGCGGCGCACGCTTTACCCCCCAGATCGGGCAGTATATCGTGCCCAATCCCAGCCTGAGCGGGGTAGAGATTATCCCCATTTATTCCAAACGCAATGCAGTGCGCCTCACCGCTGCCCGGCGTTTCGACATCAACATTGCGCTGGCAAGCAAGCCCGGCAGGCGATTTAAGTCCGAGTGGCAGTTTGGCTGCTACAACCTCTTCAACTGGCCCACACCGATCCGGGTAAACATCAACTATGCCCCGGAGCGCGGCCTCTATTATACCCAGCCCAGCTTCTTGGGGCGGGTGCTGTCTGTTGCCTGGAACTTTGAAATTTAATCCAATGAAAATCAATCCATTATCCCATATGAAAGCCTTTTATTCTGCCCTGATTCTCGCTCTGGCCGGTCTGGGCGGCTGTATCCCGGCGACGGTTGA
>RDXT01000715.1 GCA_004292985.1 Bacteroidota bacterium | reverse complement strand
TTTCTCGACCTGGCTCTTCCGGATTGCCACCAATAACTGCATTGACTTCATCCGGAAGAAGCGTGTGCAAACGATTTCGATCGATACGCCCCTCGAAGGCGACGACGGCAGCAGCATGCGCTTCGACGTGAAGGACGACAATTTTGACCCCAACGAAGAGATGCTTCGCCAGCAGCGCAAGCATTACCTCGAAATGGCGATCGAACGTCTGCCTGAAAAATACCGTACCCTCGTGGAACTTCGCTATTTTCAGGAGCTTTCCTATGAAGAGGTGGCCGACGAACTCGACATCCCGCTGGGCACGGTTAAGGCACAGCTCTTCCGCGCACGCGAACTGCTGAATGAGGAACTGAAGAATATCAAGACCCAGATGTGAGTTTACTCACTCACAATCAGCGCGCTGGGGAATTCTGCAATCTGTACTTCTTTTGACTTGATGGACTTCAGGGTGCTGAGGTCCACGATATTGTATTTGCCGGGAGGGGAGCTATTTCCGGTAGTCGGATGGTGCGGGGTGTCGGCGCCGCCTGTGTTTTCAGAAGATACATACAGCATGCGGCTGTTTTGGGCGATGCTGACCCCATGCGGACGGTGGCCCACGCGATAAATGTTTTGCACAAACTGAAGATTCACAGCATCCACGACCGATACGCAGCCCTGAAGGGAACCCTGCTCCGCAAAATTTTCCTCCAGCTTACATGCCACAAATATCCGCTGCGAAAGGGGGTCATAGGCCATCAGGCGGGGCGCTTTGCCTACCGGAATCCGGGCAAGTACTTCCTTATTTACCGTATTTAGCACCCAAACCTCATTTTTCTTATTTAAGGTAACGAATAAGCGGCTTTCATCAGGGGAAAGATAGAGCTGATAGGGCTGATAGTCCTGCGTGGAACGCTCGACAGGGTCATTTACAGGATCGAGCAGGATCTTCTCTTCATTTAAAAAGCCCGTTTCATCTATTTCGAGGCGTGAAATGTAGTTTCCCTGGTTGGAGCCTACATAAAGTGTGCGAAAATCACTGCTTGCCTTAACTCCGTGCGGATAGCTCATAAAACTCCCTCCTGCCACAATCTCATCTATGATTGTCAGGGTCTCGGTATTAAGCAGGGTAAGTTTGGGCTGGTTGTCGCTGTCATTCCAGTGCGTAATGATGGCGCGGGTCCCATCGGCATTGAGCACGATCAGCGAAGGATCGGGCCCCACGGCCACGCGCCCTACAAATGCATAGGTATCGGTGCGGTATTTTTCAATCAGGCCGCCATTGATCAGGGACAGATACAGGTACTGTTTGTCGGGCGAAAGCGTAAGGTAATGCGGCGCTTCGAGGTCGAGGGGATACTGCCCCACCGGGATCATCCGCATGAGGCGGTTGGTCGCGATGTCGGAAACGGCAATCAGATCGCTGCCCGCGCAGAGTGCAAACACCTTTCCGCTGCTGCGCTGCTCCTGCGCAGCCCAGTAGTTGAGGCCGTTGCGGTCCTTTGCCCCTTCCTGTATCCAGTCCTGGATCGTCACGATCTGTGCGCGCGTGAGGGTCCCCACCGAGTCAGGAGGCATCACCGGCTGCGCGCGGATGCCCAGATCGTCGAAGGTATTGATATGCTGAAAGAGATGCGACCACTGGTCCGAGCCGGGAATCGCTATCGCCCCAAAGTCAGAGCCTTTCATCAGGGCCGACCAGGTGCTGAGGTCGAGGCCCGCCTCCGGCGCTTCCGCCGCGTGACAGCCCCCTGTGGCACAACTTGTCAGCATGATCTCACCCACCGCATCAGGGTAGGCAGAGGCCACAATACGCTCTTCGAGGCTGGGTTTGCAGGCGGCGAAGAGGAGCAGGAGAATGAATGCAGGCTTTCGTACAGACATAGTATAGACAGGATACTCCCTTGTGCGTATCCCATCTTATAACGAAGATAAACCTTCCCCGGATATGTTCATCAATACGCCATCGCAAACAGCACCCGCTGCTTCGAAGGCTGCCCCGTCAAAATACAAGCGCCTTCTTCGGCCACATTGTCAATTGGGATACAGCGGATCGTGGCGCCGGTCAACTCCTTGATTTTCTCCTCGGTTTCGGCGGTGCCGTCCCAGTGGGCGGACAGGAAGCCGGGCATCGGCTCCTTGAGGGCAGCAGTGAATTCATCCCAGGTTTCGACATTGCGGGTGAAACCCGTGCGGCGGTCGAGGGCTTTCTGGAAGAGGTTTTGCTGAATGGTCTCCAGCAGGGAGATGAGGTAGGTGACAAAGTGCTCATCTGTGGCTACAACTTCCTTGGTCTGGGTGTCGCGGCGGGCGACTTCGATCTTGCCTTCGGCCAGGTCGCGGGGGCCAATGGCCAGACGCACAGGCACGCCCTTCAGCTCCCATTCGTTGAACTTCCAGCCGGGTTTTTTGGTATCGTCGTCGTCAATTTTCACGCGGAGACCTGCGGCTTTGAACTGCGCAGCCAGTTCGCGGCATTTGTCGAGCACCTGCGCGCGCTCCTCGTCCTTGCGGTAGATGGGCACCATCACCACCTGGATGGGGGCCAGCACCGGAGGCAGTACCAGACCGGAATCGTCGCTGTGGCTCATCACCAGGGCACCCATGAGGCGGGTACTTACGCCCCAGGAAGTGGCCCACACGTGTTCGAGCTGGTTGTCTTTATTGGCAAACGTCACATCAAATGCCTTCGCAAAGTTCTGGCCCAGGAAGTGGGAAGTGCCCGCCTGGAG
>RDXT01000714.1 GCA_004292985.1 Bacteroidota bacterium | reverse complement strand
ACAAAAAGGGAGCTTTCCTCCTGTCTCTTGGCTTACCTGTGGAGAGACTGAGACTTGCGCATTAAGGGATATAGCGGTCAGAAAAGAAAAAGTCAGAAAATACAGACTTTTGTGGGGGGGGGGGAAGTGCTGGTGTTTCATAAAAAAGGTTTTTGCTAAGTATGACACTAAGTTATTTTTTTATATGCAAAAATCCTACTGCTGAAACTTAAAAAAGTTGCTTTTCAGCAGATTCCCCCCAAACCTCCTATATTTGCACAATGGACCTTTTCGAACAGTTTCAACAATTAGTACAGGACCCCGGAGCGGCAGCATTGGTAGTACTCAACCTCGTCCTGATCGAGAGCCTGCTTTCTGTGGACAATGCGGCAGTGCTGGCCACAATGGTGATGGACCTCAAGCAGGAGGAACGCAACAAAGCCCTCAAATACGGCATCATCGGCGCATACGTATTTCGCGGCCTCTGCCTGCTTTTTGCCGCCTGGCTGGTGCAGATCTGGTGGCTGAAACCGCTCGGCGGTCTATATCTCATTTACCTGGTATTCAACTACTTCCGCACCAAAGCGACCCCCAAAGAAGAGGATGATGTGCTGAATAAAGAGGAGAACCGCTTCTATCGTTTTTTCCAGGGAATCCTGTCTCCCTTCTGGGCTACCGTAGCGCTGGTCGAGTTGATGGACCTCGCTTTTTCCATTGACAATGTCTTTGCAGCGGTGGCCTTTACCGACAACCTGATCCTGATCTGGACGGGGGTATTTATCGGAATTCTCGCCATGCGTTTTGTGGCCCAGGGTTTTGTGAAACTGATGGAGCGCTATACCTTTCTGGAGCCTGCTGCTTTTCTGGTGATCGCTGTGCTGGGGATCAAGCTGCTGCTTTCGCTGCCCTGCCACTTTTTCCCGGAGAGCCGCTTTTGCGAAATCGCAGAGGGTCACGATGCGGACCTGTATCTGTCTATTCTGACGGTGGGAATTTTCTTTGTGCCGATCCTGACTTCGCGCTGGTTTAATTTTCCGAAGCGGGGGGCGTGAGGTGTGGCGCTGTGGGGTTCACGCGGAGAGGCAAAGGGGCAGAGACGCAAAGATGAATTTGATCCTCTGCGCCTCCCAAACTCTGCGAACTCTGCGTGAAATCCAACTCCCCAATGCTCGTGAGTGGCCTCCGACCCGAAACGGCTTTATTTCACGCAGAGACAGGGAGGGGCAAAGACGCAGATATGAATTCAACCCTTTGCGTCTCTCAAACTGCCAAAGGCATGCCCATGGCATCTGCGAACTCTGCGTGAAATCCTACTCTCCCTCACCGAAAATTCACCTTCGTAGCCCCTTGCCCATAGCGCTTCGCATCCGCAGGCTCAAAATCCTTGACATGGCGCGTCTTTTTGAGAATATCATGCACCTCTTTCTTCAGTTTGCCCTCGCCGACCCCGTGAATCACAATCATACTGGCATAATTGTACTGCAAAGAGTCAGATAAAGCCCGGGCCAGACGTTCGAGCTGAGCAGCCAGAATCTCATGCACCGGCATCGTCCGCCAGTCATCTCTCAGCGCCTCGATGTGGAGGTCCAGCTCCAGCGTGGGGCGCAGCACGGGCTCGTCCTGGCGGCGGATCCGCACAAACTCAGAGTCTTTGATTGCAGCCGTATCCTGTGCCTGGGGGTTGGTACGGAGGGAAAAAATCCAGCCTTCTTTATTAATCGCCCCCACCATCCGCGGATCGCCGATGGTTACGGCACGCGACCAGGCAATTTCGCGGGCAAAAGGCTCATGCGGAAAGCCCCTGCCGGAAACATACCCCAGCGCCTGGAAATAAAAAGCCTTGGTCTCGGCCAGGTCGTCGCCCGCCAGCGAAAACAGCATCCGCGACTCGCCGCTGCCCAACTGGCCATAGGCCATACCGCTCATTTTGCCCCGGATCCGCGCATAACAGGTAAAGAGCATATCGGCAGGTTCCGGATTGACGAGGTAAAAGTCAAATTTACTGACGCCGGTGCTTACGGCAATCATGCTGAACTCCAGAACCGATACGCCCAGCTTGCGCACAGCCTCCACTTTTTTCTCCGCAACGGTCTTCTGCTCTTCGGCGCGGGCAAAATAGGAGGTCTCCAGATGGTCCACCCCGATGATTTCGCTGATATTCATGTCTATCGGAAAATCGTCGCCGATGTCCACTTCGACATTGTTTTTATCTATCAGGCGGGTAATCACTCCCTCGCCATTGGCATGCAGGAGGCGGACCCTTTGGCCTACGCGGAAACTCATAGTCTTATCTGTATAATGAAAAGATATACTGCAAATTACGCAGAATGTTACGTTGCCCGGATGGCCTTTTTCCAGAGGGCCTCATAATAGGGCATGGCTTCGGCCAGCAGCGGCTCCAGGCCGGGCGGCACTTCGGTGGTATCGGGCTTCCAGGCCTGAAATCCGGTAGACTGATGTACCTGCGCATACCAGTAAGGCGCCCAGACACCATCTTCGGCTTTGGGACCCGCAGGCCAGGAGAGCATTTCGGGGTAAAAAGGAATGTCCATTTGCCGGCACACCTCACGCAGCACCTGTTCCGGGTTTTTCAGCAGTTCATTTCCCTCCACCACTGCGGGCGTGATTCCCATAGACTCCAGCGTTGCGGCGATTTCATACAGGCGGGCGATGCCGATGTCGCGCAGCACCGGGTTTGGGATCACTTTGGCAAAGGAAGTAATCACTGCCGCCGGATGCCGGATCAGCAGAA
>RDXT01000713.1 GCA_004292985.1 Bacteroidota bacterium | reverse complement strand
CAGCCCAGCGAATCGCTAACGCTCAGGCTCAGAATCCAGGGTGTGCCCCAGGGAACAAACAGCGTAGCTGTGCGGCCCGTCAGGGTATCGGGAGTGAGTCCATTGGCCCACCACGCAAAGGTCAGGTTGCCAGCCCCCACGCTGTCGCCCGCAGCCGCCCGCAACAACAGGGTGTCGCCATTGCACTGGTGCAGGGTGTCTGCTGTGTAAGCGGGTATAGGGGCAAAGAGGTATAAGGTCAGGGTGTCGCTGTTGGAGCAGCCGCTGCTGTCGCTCAGACTCAAAACAACAGGCAGGCCAAGGTGTTGATTTTCAGGACTTTGCAGAGCCTGACTAAAGGTATGGGTAATCGTGGGACTGTTTCCGCTCAATACGGTTCCGTCGGGAAGGGTCCAGGTTCGGCTGATAATGGGCGCCGTCGCTATAGACTGATCTGTAAGGGTAACGGTAAAGGGCACGCAGGAAACGGTATCGCTGGCTGCGAGCCGGGGCACAATTCCTTCTACCTGGATCAGGTCGTCGCGAAATACCGTATCCCGGCATCCGTCGGCACTGGCCACAATCAGACGCACATCATACACGCCGGTCGAGTCGAAGGTAAAAACCGGATTGGGCGCATTTGACGAAAATAATCCCAGGCCCACATCCCAGTCCCAATAGCTCACATTTGCAGTGGGTCCGGTAAAACTCGTCTGCAAACACAGCAAAAGTAGTATCCGGCAGCACTACAATTTTGAGAAACTGCTGCCCGCTTACCCGGCACGAACAGCCGATGCTGAAATTCCAGGTGGTTACGGTAATCCAGTACGCGCCGGTATCCGGATAGGTGAAGGTGGGATACAGCTCGTTGGAGGTGCTGTTGGCCGGGTCGCCAAATTCCCACAGTACACTGTCTATATAGCTGGTATCGGGCACATAACTCACCAGCGAGGTATCGAACACCACCACGCCCCCCGGTGGCCAGTTGCTTTTGCACGGGAGCAAATCTATGCCCGCCGCTCCCCACGGCGGACGCAGCATGGTCCAGTGATACAGGTCAAAGCTGTCCACACAGCCAAAATTATAGGCGTAAAACATCGTGCTCACATATTGCCCCGAGTCCATAAATACGGGGACAATGGTGCTAAAATCCCAGTTGCCATTCACACTGTCATTGACCACAAAACCCTCCCAGTCGCCGGTGGTCACGGCATACCATACATAGTCGTGTGTGGCAGTGTCGGTCTGGTTAATAAACAGTGTCGCAGGATCGCAGCAGGAAAGCGTCGGGTATCCGGTGGTATCGAGCAGGGCCGTGGGTGGATTTCCGGCGCGGATGCAGGGCGCACAGGTATCGGCGCGCACGCAGCCATCAGAGGTAGTGATGGTCAGGGTAACGCCAAATTCCCCTTCTGTTACATAGGTATGTAAAATGCTGTCATTCAGGGTGTTTGTGGTAGTTCCGTCGCCAAATGTCCATGCGTAACTGATGATCGGCGTGGGCGAAGTGGACTGGTCGGCAAAGGTAATGTCGAGCGGAAGGCAGCCTCCCCGGATCGGCCAGGGATCGCGGCCATCCCAGTATTGCGGATAGACCGTGAAATCGGCGAGGTTGTGGCTGAATGCCGCTACCGGATCAATGATCCGCACCGCTGCAGGGATCTGCTGGCTGTCTGAGCAGCCGGAGGCATTCCACACCGTCAGCGAGACGGGGTAACTTCCGTAGGTGGTGTAGGTGTGCACCGGATTCTGAAGGGTGGACGTAGTGCCATCGCCAAAGGTCCAGAGCCAGGCGGTATCTCCCACGCCTGCCGAGGTAAAGTTCACCGCCAGCGGCGGCTGGCATGCCACAGAGTCGCTCCGCAAGAGCTGCACCGAAGGGGCTGCGGCCACCTGCACGGCGGGCAGGGCGTAGCTCTGGATACACAGTTCCGTACCCATATCTACCGTCAGCACGGGCAGGTAGGTGCCCGGCAGGGTGTACGTATGGGTTACCGTACCCAAAGTGGTAGCGCTCCCTGTCTGGCTGCTGCCGTCGCCAAAGTCCCAGGTGGCCACAAACCCAGGTTGAATCAGAGAGGAGGTCTGGGTAAATGTAGCAGCAACCGGAGCACAGGTGCCTGATACAGAAGCCGTTGCACTCACCACCTGATCAAGCAGCCGGATAAAACCGGGCAGGGTGTCGCTAAAGGCGCAGCCGCTGGAAAGGTCTGTAAGCGTGAGGCTTACATCATAAAGGCCATAGGCCGTGTAGGTGTGTTGCGGCTGCGCCAGGGTGGAGGTCCCTCCGTCGCCAAAATGCCAGTCGTAAGAGAAAGGGCCAGAGCTGGTGCTGATGAGCGCCGACTGGAAAGGCACGCTAAGGGTGGGATTACAGGTTTGCAAAGGGCCTGTTGCGCTGAGGCTGATGTCTGCGCCCGGCGATACATACACCACGTTGGGCTTTACCTCTACATCCTGGCAGCCATTGGCATCAACGGCGATCAGGGTGAGGGAATAGGTGCCGCTGCCGAAGCTGTGGACGGGGTTTTGCAGGCTGCTGCTGCCGCCATCGCCAAAGTCCCAGGTCCATCCGCTGATGGGCGTGGTTCCGGCGGGCGTGCTGAGGTCGGTGAGTTGCACCGGGAGATCAGGGCAGCCGAAGGCGGGCGTAAAGCTGAAATCAGCCACAGGATTGGCGAATACAGTAATGGTCTGGCTCACAGGAGGACTCACCTGCCCGGTAATGCTGGTGACTGTGAGGGTAACTGTGTACACGCCAGGGTTGATGTAGGCTGCGCCGGGTGCACCCTGGGTTGGGCCACTGGCGCTGTTGCCATTGCCAAAACTCCACTGGTAGGAGAGCGGCCCCGTCCCCTGTGAAGCACTGGCATCAAAAGTCACCACCAGCGGCGCGCAGCCCGAAAGGGCCGAGGCGCTAAACTGGGCAGTCTGACTAACAAGAGCGAAGGGCAAGAGTAAGAGCGTTACACCAAAAAGCAGACGGTAAGCCATGAAGTCCAGCGTTAATACAACATCCGGTTCATGGGGGAATGAACAAAAAAAAGGGTACGGGTATCGTTTTGCCTCACAGCATAAAAGGCCATAAAACCTTCTTCAGCTGCTCAATTACCTGCATCAAAAGCAAGGCCGGGATTACTTCGGAAATTTGACCATTTAAAACATGTAAGAAAATGATCGTTTTAGCACCATCCCTTGCCGCTGGCGCGTGGCTGTGCCACGTGCCATCTACCCGACCCGCCAACAACAATATCCCCCCACACAAGTTACATTCCCATGTGTCCTGTAAACCTCGTCTGGTTCAAACGAGATCTCCGCCTGAGCGACCATGTACCCCTGACCACTGCCATACAGCAGGGATTGCCCACCCTGCTGCTGTATTGCTTTGAACCCTCATTAATCGCCTCCCCCGATGCCGACCTGCGCCACTGGCGCTTTATCCACGAGTACTACACCG
>RDXT01000712.1 GCA_004292985.1 Bacteroidota bacterium | reverse complement strand
CCGATTGTAGTGGTGCATGGTGTTTTTGCGATCCTGTTTCTGGGAATTTTTATCTGGCAGTTGGGAGGCAAAACACAGCCAGAAGCCTCCAAAACCGCCTGAGCAGCAGGCCTATCCTATGGAAAGTTACACCCGCTCCCAACTCGCCCTGCGAAATGGACAGGATCGTGATGAAATCTGGATTGCTTACCAGGGCATTATCTACGAAGTGAGCAAAAGCCGCCATTGGAGAGGGGGTTTGCACTATGGCCACTGGTCAGGACAGGAGCTAAGTGCCGAGTTACCCGCCGCTCCTCATGGCGAAGAGGTGTTCCGGCGAATGAAGGTGGTGGGAACGCTGGCCGAAGAGGGCTAAGCTTATGCCTGTTTGCCCGCAGAAGGAGGGGTAGCTGCCTTTTTTAACTGTTCGGGCATCCGGATCACAATCCGCTTGCGGTCAAAGTCGAGGATGCCAAGGTCCCGCAGTTCGTTGAGAACACTGGTTACCGTTTGCCGCGAAGCCCCCGTATAATTGGCGATTTCCTGGTGGGTAAGGTAGTTGCGGACCAGCACGCGGCCATCGAGGAGGGTTTTGCCGTTTTTCATGGCCTGCTCCAGAATGTAATCTATGATGCGTGTGCGCACATCCTTAAAAAGTAGCGCCTCCATCCGTTTTTGGGTATAAACGACCCGTTGCCCGATTAATGCATTAAAAAAATCGTTCAGCGGCATATTTTCATACATCAGGCTGACCACTTCCATGCGGGAAAGCGAGCAAATCTCCGTGGGTTCCATCGCCTGGGCAAAATCCGAACGCTTTTCTTCGCCATAGAGGGCCAGTTCGCCAAATATTTCACCCGGATAGAGGATCGCTTTGATCAGTTCATTGCCGTCGGGAGAGTAAGAGCCGATTTTGACCGCCCCTTTGTCAATAAAAAAGACCTTATCGGCACTGTCTTCGTTAAAATAGATAAACTCTGCCCGCTTAAAGGACCGTTTGGGCTGCTTGTTATATCGCTCTTCAGAATGCGTGATCGGGCAGAAATAGTCAAACATATTGACTTGCTCCAGATACCAGATATTGCTGCCGTTGCTCATGAGTCAGTAGGTTGGGAGCTAATATAGGGCCTAAACTTCATTTCATTGATACTGAAAACGTTATTTTATGCCCCTGCGCGCGTTCGGCGGCAGCGTTCACTGCAATATTTCACCTCATCCCAGTTTTTCTCCCACTTTTTCCGCCAGGTAAAGGGCTTGTTGCATACCGGGCATATTTTTTCGGGTAAGGTCGAGCGGGTATAGCGTTTTCGCTCCATTACTCCAGTTTCCGGTAGGCTTCGAGGCAAAATTCCACACACTCGCGCATATAGTCTGCCGAAAAGCTGAACTGTATGCCGGCGGTTTTATAAATTTCGGGAATTGGCTTCTGGTAACCCAGGCGCAGGGCATCGAGATACTGCTGGAGTCCCTCCTCAGGGTGAATGCGGAAGTTGCGCCACACGGCCAGCGCACCCAGTTGAGAAATAGCGTATTCGATGTAGTAGAAAGGCACTTCGAAAATGTGGAGTTGCTTGGTCCACTGCGATTCCAGCACCTCTTCAAATCCGGTCCAGTCCACGGCATCGCCATGAAAACGGTGGTAGAGGCTCACCCACATGGCGCTGCGCTCCTCTGCCGTGTGCGCAGGGTGGTCGTAGGCCCACTGCTGAAAGGCATCCACCGTCGCTACCCAGGGGAAGATGGTGATACAATGCGAAAGCTGGTCTTTTTGTGCGCGGATAAGGTCTTTATCGTCCGGATAAAACTGGCGGTACTGCTCCAGGCAGAGCAGTTCCATGCTCATGGAGGCGAGTTCTGCCACTTCTGTCGGCGGTTCTTTGTGCAGGGAGAGGCTGATGTCGCGGGTCATGAAGGAGTGTACGGCATGGCCGCTTTCATGGAGCAGGGTGATCACATCTGACTGGGAGCCTGCGGCGTTCATGAAAATAAAAGGCACGCCTGTCTCTGCCAGCGGATAGTTGTAGCCGCCGGGGGCTTTTCCTTCGCGGCTTTCGAGGTCGAGGTACTGCATGCGGTCCATGATGCGGAGCATTTCGCCGAGTTCGGGGCGGAGCTGGCTCAGGGCAAGGATGGATTTTTCCAGCAGCTCGCGTCCGTTTTCAAAAGGTCGCAGCGGTTTGTCGCCATATACGTCCACGTTCATGTCCCAGGGGCGGAGTTTTTCCACGCCCAAGGCTTTACGCCGTTCTTCGAGTAGTCCTTCATATATCGGGCGCACCACAAGTTCTACCGCCTCATGAAAGGCCCGGGTGTCAGCGGGCGTGTAATCAAAGCGGCAAAGCTGGTCGAAGCGGTATCGGGTAAATGAGGCATACCCTGCCTGTGTAGCCATCTGGTGGCGCAGGTCGCGGAGGGTTTCGAATATTTCTTCGAGGGCAGCGCGGTCCTGCAGGCGGCGGCGGGCCATTTTTTCCCAGACTTCCTGCCGGAGGCTGCGGTCGGTCTCTTCGAGGAGCTTGCCAGCCTGCTGCATCGTAAGGGTAACGCCTCTGTGCTCGATATTCATTGCGCCGCTGATTTCTGCGAAACGCTGCGAGGTCTCTTTGTCTTTGGACTCCAGCTCCACATTTTCCTCGCGAAACAAGTCTATCAACTGGCGCAACTGCCGGGTATATGTGAGGTAGCGCTCCGGATCGAGCTGGGAAAACAGCGGATGAGAGGCTACTTTACGGTTGAGGCGGTCGTCATAGACAGAAAGC
>RDXT01000711.1 GCA_004292985.1 Bacteroidota bacterium | reverse complement strand
GGACCTTTTGGGTGGCCCTTCGGGCCGGACTGCGAAAAAATATATAAAGGCGATTGTATGCTACAAAGATAGCGGTCCGCTGGACCGGGCTTCGCCTGTCGGGGTGGGCGCCGGACTACCCGCATCCCCGCCCATGAAATCCGAAGTCCGGCGAAGCGGGGGCAAAACAAAAGAGGCACCCTTGGGGCGCCTCTTACATATATCAAATGATCCGCAGCTTATCTCTCCGGCTGGGGAACTTTGCAGAAGTCAGCCATTTGCTTGATGCGGGCATACTCCGGATCTACAGCGTAGATTTTCTGAATCCAGGGCTTGGCAGCATCGCAGTCATTCTTGGCTTTGCCTTCCGGATCGAAATTATAGGTGGCCATGATTTCGAGGGAGGTCAGCAGCAGTTGCTTGGCGGTTTTGTCCAGCTCAGCAGGGGCTTTTTCACCAAAAACAGCGATTACAGACTCGGCTACCGGCTTCATGGTCCATGCAATGGAGGAAGTGTCGGCATCTTCTCTGATCTTACCGATCTGGAGCAGGTAGGTATAAGGCTGTGTATAGTCCGCTTTCAGCTTCAGCACTTCCTGATAGGATTTTTCAGCGCCGTCGTAGTCTTTGGACTTAAACTGGGCAGTAGCCAGTTTCATATAGTTCTGGAGACCCACCGGATCAGCCATTTCGAGGGCCTTCTGGCGATAGTGCGCTTCGAGGGCAAATACACCCACGGAAGCCTCCGTTTTGGCGGCCTGCTCAGCCTTCTTGGCATTGGAGATAGCAAGCTGCTCTTCGCGGAGGGCGTATTGGGCCTTCGCTTCGTCGTTTTTGCCTTCTTTGGCCAGGGAGTTATATGCGTCTGTAAAGGCCTGGGCCTTTTTTAGGGCTTCGGTAGAAGCTGCTTTGGCGTCTTTGGCAGCCGTTTCGTAGCCTTTGCCGGCAGTCATATATTTTTCAGAGATCTCTTCGAACACAACCGCGCGGTCGGTGTTTTTCAGGATCGCCTTCATATAATACTCGTCAGCCTTGGTGAGGTCATTCATTTCACGAAGAATGTCGGCATATACCTCATAGTCTTCATAAATAAGGTACTCCTCTTTTTTCACGTTGGCGAAATACTCATCCATCGCAGCCTTAGCTTCGTTGAGTTTGCCGAGTTTGCTCAGAGACATGGCTTTGAGGCGGCGCATCAGGTTGGTGTTGGTGCTCTTCTCGATGCGGGCAAGCTCGTCGAAACACTCCTGGTAGCTTTCGGTCAGGAAGAGGAAAGAGGCATAACGGATCTGGGCCTTGATGTCGCCATCGGTTTTGGAAACATAGGTTTTGTAGTCGTCACGCGCCTTTACATAGTCTTTTTTCAGCAGGTACAGCTCACCCCGCACACGGTAGGCAGGAGCTTTGTCGGGGCGCATTTCGATGGCCTTCTGAGCGTAGTTGTAGCCTTCGTTAAAGATGGCTGCATTATTTTCTTTGGTGTTTTTACCTTCTTCAAACTTCAGCTCGGCCAGACCCACATAGGCAGGGTAATAGTCAGGCTTCAGTTCGATGGCCTTTTTGAGGTCGTCGATGGCCAGTTCGGGTACGCCTTGTTTTTTGTAATAGGTACCGAGGAAGATGTAGGGACGCGGATCTTTGGGATCGGTATCCTTCATGGCATACAGCACTTTTTTCGCTTCGCCAATGTCCTCAGGTCCACCTTCGAGCAGGGCTTCGGCGGCGGCATACTCCACCTCTTTGTCCTTGCCTTTGTTGATGTCGCGGGCAGTCGTAACGGAGAGTTTGGCATCGGCCGTTTTGCCTTCCTTAAACTGGATCATCGCCAGGCCCGAGAGGTTGAGGGGGCTGTTGCGACGAACGACAAGGCCCTGATCGAAATATTTGCGCGCCTGATCGTAGTCTTCCTGCAGGAAGCTCAAACGACCCAGATAGTAGTACACTTCGTCTTCGTTTTTGGCTTTCTGGCCCAGATACCCCTTCAGCTCATTTTCAGCGTCGGAGTATTTTTCGTCGTCAATTTTCTCACGCGCTTGGGTCAGGTCAACCTGGGCGAGCATGCTGCCGCTGAGCAGCAAAACACCCACGCAGAGGGTCAGAACACGTTTAAGCATAGCAGTAAGTAATTACAGTAAGTGGTTAAGAGATAAAACGCTGATAATGAGGGTTTGTTCATGTATTACTGGATGGGTTTGGCTCTGTCGAGCCGGGGAAAGCCCACCCGGCGGGGAATTGCATGTGTGGCAGCCATCCCTGCCTTGTGCGTCGCCCGCTGGCCGATATTGCCATCGAGAAAGGACACAAAGCCTGTTCCCAGTCCCATCGTAGGCTCCCGAAGCTGGGTAAAGACTACACGGGTGAGAGGATAGCATTGCTGAACCAGAAAACTCTGGTAAGGACCAAAAAACGCTGCATCGTAGGCGCACTCCGGCGCTTCGGCGGGCCGCTCCAGCCAAAGCACCCGCACCTGCTTCCGCCAGGCTTTCACTTGTGGGTTGTCCACATCGCTGAGCCAGGACCAGCCTACAAAACCGACCGCTTGCGGGTGGCTGGCTACGTAGGAAATCACATCGGGCGTATTTTTTTGTGCATAAATCTGGTCTTTGCGCAGGGCCTGGCCACCGAGCAGGCTGTCGCGCAGGAAGCTGATCACCCCTGAGCGGGCATGGTCAAATACCAGATCTATCTCCCCCAGCTTCGAAGCCGGGTTCACAGAGCGCCAGTTGCTGGCTTTGCCTGTGAGGATGTTTTCGAGCTGG
>RDXT01000710.1 GCA_004292985.1 Bacteroidota bacterium | reverse complement strand
AGCATCCACAGCTCTATGCGCTTCGCAGCCAACTGGCGGAGGAGTCCTTTTTGCTGATCAATGAGCGTAACCTGAGCCAGACGACCCTCAGCGCCGAGGAGCGCTACCTCCGCCTGATGCAGACCCGCCCGGAGGTGATCCGCCGCGCACCGCAGTATTATATCGCTTCGTATCTGGGTATCCTCCCGCAGTCGCTGAGCCGCATCCGGAAAAATCTGTGAGTGGGTGCTTATCACCGCTTTTTCCGTAACTTAACAGAATTGTCTTTTATCCCCCCTTATATTGTATCATGCACCCTTTCTTTTCCCCTCTGTTCAGAATTTGTCTGAGTGTCATTTGGCTCATGTGCCTGTGCGCAGCCGGTTTCGGCCAAAGCGTCAGTGTAGGTAGCGGAAGTTATACCACGGTATTTCCCGGCGTGGATGTGGCAGGCAGAAATACCTTTCCCACCGGTACGCCTTTCACTACAGGGACCGCAGCCACGAAGCCTGTCCCAACCAACGACTGGTGGTCAGCGAAGCTCAAAAACAGCCATGCCGATAACCTGTTTAACTATCCTTATACCCTCAAAACGGTCAACAGCGGCCTGGTCGTAACCTATATTCCCTGGGGGGTGATCGACAATATCCTGCCCGTAACTGTGGGAGTGGTGGGATTAAATGCGGCCTCAGCCAAGATAGCAGATTATTCCGACTGGACCGTTACGATGGATTGGAGCAACGCTGCGCATCATTTTCAGGCGACCAGCGGGATCGGGATGCCTTTTTTATACTTTGAAAAAGATTCGGCAGATGTCGCACAGGTAACGGTTACGTCTGGCTCGGTAGTTATCGCCAACGAAATCCTGACCATTACCAATGCCCGCAACGGAGCTGATTTTGCGGTATATGCGCCCGCGGGCAGTGTCTGGACACAAAGCGGCAATACCTATACCTCTACCCTCAACGGTAAAAACTACTGGTCCATGGCCTTTATTCCGCTCACAGCCACCAGCGTCGCTGCGGTAGCTCAGGAATATAAGCAGTATGCGTATGTATTTCCCGAAAATACCCGCACAAGCTGGAGCTATGACCCCGGCAGCTCGGTACTGAGCACGGAGTTTGTGGTGGATACCGATATCAAAGAGGGCACAGACTCGCTGATGCTGATCGGATTGCTGCCCCACCAGTGGTCACATCTGGCAACGGGCTCAGCACAACCCGGCGGATACAGTTACGCTACCATCCGGGGTGAATTAAAAACCCTGGCAGGCAACCGGTTTCAGGTGGCGAATACATTTCACGGAATATTACCCACCCTTCCCTACCTCGACAATTACAGTGAAGGATTTAGCCCTCAAAAGCTGAATGAGAAAATACAACTTCTTGAAAATGAGGAATTAGCGAGCTGGACCGACTCCTACAACGAGGGCCAGGTGATGAACCGCCTCATTCAAACGGCCCGTATCGCTGATCTGAGCGGAGATACTGTGGCGCGGGCGAAGATGATCCTTACCGTGAAAAACCGCCTCGAAGACTGGCTAAAGGCAGAAGCGGGCGAAGTAGCCTTTCTCTTTTATTACAACCAACCCTGGTCTGCGATGATCGGGTATCCGGCCGGGCATGGGCAGGATGGAAACCTCAATGACCACCACTTTCACTGGGGGTATTTTATCCATGCCGCTGCTTTTATGAAGCAGTTTGAGCCGGGCTGGGCCAGCCAGTGGGGCCCTATGATCAACCTGCTGATCCGCGATGCAGCCAGCCCCAGCCGCCAGGACGCGAAGTTTCCTTTTTTGCGCAATTTCAGCCCCTATGCGGGTCATTGCTGGGCCAATGGATTTGCCTCCTTCCCGCAGGGAAATGACCAGGAGTCCACTTCCGAAAGTATGCAGTTTAATTCTTCGCTCATCCACTGGGGAGCCATCACAGGCAATGATTCGATCCGGGACCTGGGCATTTACCTTTATACCACCGAGCAATCTGCCATCGAAGAATATTGGTTTGACATACACAACCGCATTCTGGCAGCCTCGCACCCATACAGCCTTGTCTCGCGTGTGTGGGGCAACAGCTATGACAACGGTACCTTCTGGACCAGCGACATTGCCGCCTCCTACGGCATCGAACTGTATCCCATCCACGGAGGATCGCTGTATCTGGGCCACGACACCACCTATGTCCGGCAGCTCTGGAATGAAATCAAGCAAAACACGGGCATTCTTGCCAATGAAGTAAATGACAACCTCTGGCACGATGTGATGTGGGAATACCTGGCCTTTATTGATCCGGCCAAGGCCCTTGATCTGTACAATTCCAACCCGTCCCGGAACCTGAAATTCGGCATTTCGGATGCGCAGACCTACCACTGGCTACACGCCCTGAACGTGCTGGGCCACGTGGACGCTTCGCTAACCGCCAACCATCCGCTGGCTGCGGCTTTCCAGCGCAACGGGGAGACTGTCTATGTGGCACACAATTATGGTACAGATACCCTGTCCGTAGCCTTTTCCGATGGATATATATTAAAGGTTGCGCCCCGCAGCATGGCCACCAGCAAAGACATTGCCCTCCGGGGCGTTCTGTCTTCGCGCTTTCCGGAGGCCTATCCGGGCGGAAGCGAAACACTGAACATCGCCGTAACGGGAGGCGTACCTACCCAGATTGAGATATTCGACGGCGACAGCCTCATCGGTGAAATCCTGCAGGCCCCGTATGCGTTTCAGGTAAGCAACCTCGCGGCGGGTACACATGGATTTTAT
>RDXT01000709.1 GCA_004292985.1 Bacteroidota bacterium | reverse complement strand
GATGTCTGGGGATATGTAGGGCCTGACGGAACGGAATACGCCCTCGTGGGGGTAAACGACGGACTTGCGCAGACACAGGGCTTGTCCATTGTGAGCCTCAGCGACCCGGCGAATCCGGTAGAGCTGCACCACATCACCCTGCCCTCCAACCTCTGGCGCGACATTGATGTGTATGGGCACTATGCCTATGTCAGTAATGAAGGAGGCCCGCTGACCATCGTCGATCTTTCGGGACTGCCTGCGACCGTTACCCACAAAAAATATGAAATTGCAGAGGCAGCACAGGCGCATACCTTATTTATTGATGAAAAAGGCTACCTCTATCTCAATGGCGTGCAGCACTACAATGGCGGTATCGTTGTGTTTGACCTCAACCGCGACCCCTGGAACCCGGAGTGGGTGGGCGTATATGATACCCGCTACGTGCACGACAGCTACATACGGGGCGACACCTGCTATTCGGCGGATATTTATGACGGCCTTCTCACGATCATAGACCTCGAAGACCGCGAGCTGCCGCAGATCGTTGGCGAGCACACCTATGTAGATGCCTTTACCCACAATACCTGGCTGAATGATGCGGGCACGGTCTGCTTCAGCACAGATGAGGTAGATGCTGCTTATGTGTATGCCTGGGACATCAGCGACCCCAGCGGACTTCAGGAGCTTGGTAAAATTCGCTCTCCACTGAGTGCAGAGCAGGCCATTCCGCACAATGTCTATGTCAAAAACGACTATCTGGTCATTGCCTATTACAAAGACGGTGTTTATCTGGCCGACGCCCACAACCCCGATTCGCTGACGGAAGTGGGTTATTTTGACACCAGTCCCCTTTCCGGCCCCGGCTTTGATGGCGTTTGGGCTGTCTATCCTTTTCTGCCCTCAGGGCTGGTGCTGGCAGCAGACTGGTCCACAGGCCTCTGGGTACTTCAGGCGCCTGTGCTGAAAAATGGCGTGATCAAGGGCATCGTAACCGACTCCGTAACCGGGCAGCCCTTGCAGGGAGTGGCAGTGGACATTCAGGATCCGGTCCGCCGCAGAATCACCTTAAACAACGGCTCCTACATTTTCCCGCTCAATCACAGCGGCACGCATACTCTTATCTTCAGCAAACCCGGCTATTACAGCCAGACCATGACAGTTACACTTAGCTCTGTGTTTCAGCCTCCGCTGACAGAGAATGTGGAACTGGTCCCCCTGCCCCGCACCCGCCTTACCCTGGTGGTAAAAGACAGCCTCACAGGCGCACCTCTCCCCGGAGCACGCATCGAAGCCCTTTCGGATGATGGAAAATTTTCCTACCAATGGCAAACCAATTCCAATGGCGTAGCCACCGAACTGCGAATGGTCAGCGGCGTGTATGAGTTGTATGCGGGCAAATGGGGCTACCATACCCGCCAGTTGGGCGAGGCATTTGTAACAGGCGCAGATACCCTCGAAGTGCTGCTTTCTGAGGGATACCGCGATGAGTTTGCCCTCGATCTGGGCTGGGAAATTTCAGGCGCGGCAAGTCGGCAGGGCAAATGGGAGCGTACCCGCCCGCGGGCTACCTTCTCAGGCAACAGCCTGGTGAGTCCGGCAGCGGACCTGCCCGGTGACCTCGGGAATGAAGCCTGGGTGACCGAAAAAGCCGGATTTTATATCGAAGACAGCGATGTAGATGAGCTAGAGACCGTGATCACTTCGCCACCCATAAACGTTAATCTGTATAACGACGCCTATCTGCGCTACAACTGGTGGGTGAATAACTTCAGCGCAGAAGACAGCAGTGCCGGAAACGATATTCTGAAAGTAGAACTGATGATCAACGATGTTGCGGGAATTACTATCGGGCAGCACAGCGACACGCTGGGCAGCGGCTGGCACCTGCAGGATAGCATCCGCATCGTAGATTATCTTTCACCCCAGATCCAGCCCCGGCTGCGCTTCACGATCCGCGGCCAGGGGTTTTGGCATATCACAGAGGCTGCCGTAGATGGTGTCGAGGTATTTGAAGGAAACCCGATCCAGCTTTCCCTTGACCAACCCGCTGTGCTGCCTACGCTTCGCGCAGCGTATGAAGGGGGATTGATTCGTTTGTTTTACAGCTTCGACCGTTTGCCCGCCGAATCGCTTTATATCGAGGTCAGCGACCTGCAAGGCCACCTGATCGGCACTGCGCCTGTCAGCGGCAAAGAAGGAAGTCCGCAGATCGAGGCAGAGCTGGCCCGGGGCATGTACATCGCCTCTATCCGCTCGCAAAAACGCATCCTGAAAAGCATCCGCTTTGTGTATTAATCCCTTTTTTTAGCATGAAAAGCCCCTTTCTCCTGTTTCTGGCCATGTTCTGTATGGTGCTGTGCCAGGCACAACCCACTCAGAAAAACATCTCCCTCGTCGGCAGCATTGCCTATCCCAATAATGAGCTGAGCGACGTATCTGCCTATGTAGCGCCAGATGGTCATGAATATGCCATCGTCGGAACGGTGCTGGGGGTATCACTGGTGGACCTCGTCAATCCGGCGCAACCCGTTCAGCTTCAGATACTTCCCTTGATTCCCAACATCTGGCGGGACATCGAAGTCTATGGTCATTATGCCTACGTGAGCAATGAAGCGGGCAATGGGCTGCGGATCATCAATCTGGAAAGTCTGCCGGGACAGGTGGTGTATAAAGACACCATCATCGCCGGGATGAACACCGGGCACACCCTCCACATAGACGACAAGGGCTACCTCTATATCAATGGCAGCGACCAGTTT
>RDXT01000708.1 GCA_004292985.1 Bacteroidota bacterium | reverse complement strand
GAATGCGACCACCTTTGATGGCTACAATCCCTACCGGGTAACCAAAGACGGATTCGACTGGGAAACCATCGAGCCGGACAATCCCTGGTCCTACATTGGTTACTGGGGCGACCACCAGATTATCTACCTGCTGAAGTTTCTGGAGATTCTCGAAGACCACGAACCCGGCCAGCTGGAAAGCCTCTTCGACAAGAGTTGCTTTGTGTACGCAAATGTGCCTTACCGGATCAAAAGCTACGAAGACACCCTCAGAAACCCGAAAGACACCATCGGATTTGACCATGAGTCGGAAAAGAATATCCATTTGCTAAAAGAGCAGATAGGTGCCGATGGAGCCTTGCTGCGGGATGAAAACGGCCAGATTCACACCGTAACCTTTGTAGAAAAAATACTGGCGACGGTACTGGCCAAATTGTCCAATTTTATTCCCGAAGGCGGTATCTGGATGAATACCCAGCGGCCTGAGTGGAACGACGCCAATAATGCCCTGGTGGGCAACGGTGTTTCGGTCGTTACGCTGTGCTACCTGCGGCGCTTTTTGTATTTCTTCAAACGCGTATTAGCCGCTTCGGAACTGAAGCAAAGCGATATTTCCTCCGAATTGCTGGTGTTCCTGAACAGCGTATCGGAAACCTTACAAAAAAACGCGCACCTGCTTTCCGGAAAAATCAGCGATACCGAGCGCAGGCAGATATTGGATGGCCTGGGAAAAGCGGGCAGTGCCTACCGTACCCAGTTGTATGACCATCCCTTTTCAGGAGCAAAGCAGACGGTTTCCCTCGATGAAATCGCGCAGTTTTTTGACCTGAGCCTCCGCTTTCTGGAGCATACGATCGATGCCAATAAAAGGCCCGACCATTTGTACCACGCCTATAACCTGATGACCGTTGAAGGCGATGACCGTATTTCGATCTCTTACCTGAGCGAAATGCTGGAGGGGCAGGTGGCCGTGCTGAGTTCTCAGTACATCTCCTCGCACGATGCCCTGATGCTTTTAGACGGTTTGAAACAAAGCAAACTCTTCCGGCCCGATCAGTATAGCTACCTGCTGTATCCCAACAAAAACCTGCCCGGCTTCTGGGTGAAAAACAATGTGCCCGCAGAAGCCGTAGGGAAGTCAGCCCTGCTTACCCGGCTGGTATCTGATGGCAATGTGGACATCGTCGAGAAGGACATCGATGGCGTGTATCACTTCAACAGCAACTTCAAAAACGCCGCAGACCTGAGCGCTGCATTGGGTGAACTGGAGAAAACCGAATATGCGCCGCTTGTTGAGAAGGATGCAAAACAGGTTTTGCAGGTGTTTGAGGACATCTTCAACCACAAAGCCTTCACCGGACGTTCGGGTACCTTTTTCGGGTACGAAGGACTGGGTTCTATTTACTGGCACATGGTCTCCAAACTCCAGCTGGCCGTGCAGGAGTGCTGCCTGAGAGCGGTAAACGATGGCGAAAGCCCCGAACTTACCGGCAGGTTACTGGCGCATTATTATGAAATAGCCGAAGGCATCGGCGTGCATAAATCTCCGGCCCTGTATGGCGCTTTCCCGACCGATCCCTACTCCCACACGCCCGCCGGAAAAGGCGCGCAGCAACCCGGCATGACCGGGCAGGTAAAGGAAGATATTCTGAGCAGATTTGGCGAACTGGGTGTTTTTGTAAAAGAAGGCAAACTGCATTTTTATCCCTGCCTGCTGCGGAAAAGTGAGTTCCTGGGAGAAGCCAAAGTGTTTGAGTATGTGGATGTGAACCATCAGCAGAGGCAACTGACCATCGGCGAAGGTTCGCTTTGTTTTACCTGCTGCCAGGTGCCGGTCGTATATAGCATGGCAGCCGAAAACAGCCTGACTATCCTGTATAAAAACGATAATTCCCTTACTTCGGAGGGCTTACATCTGGATGCCCGCAACAGCCGGGCAGTCTTTGACAGGACAGGCGAGATTGTGCAGATTCATGTTCAGATCAATACCTCAATTCTGAAATAAGATGAAAGCACTGTGGCAAATAACGGGTGTCCTGCTGGCTTTGGTCTTCGGATTTTCCTGCCAGCCAAGACAGATCACCCAAACAACTCAACAGGTAAAACAGGCAATGACAGCAAAAGACATTCTGGGTAATCCCAAATATCTGGCCATTTCGTATGGAGGGTACCGGGGCAAGAGCCGCGAAGAGCAGCCGACTGTGGCGCAATTGAAAGAGGATATGAAACTCCTCGCTGCCATGAATGTCGGGGTGTTGCGGACCTACAATACCAAGCTGGCAGAAGCGGCCAATTTGCTCAAGGCCATCCGCGAGTTAAAACAAGAGGATCCCGGTTTCGAAATGTATGTGATGCTGGGCGCCTGGATTGATTGCAAAAATGCCTGGACGGGCCAGACACCCGACCATGACGGGGAAAACGCAGAAGCCAATGCCGCCGAAATCCAACGGGCGGTGGATATGGCGAACCAATACCCTGACATCGTAAAAATCATCGCCGTCGGCAACGAGGCAATGGTGAAGTGGGCGGCCAGTTACTTCGTGCAGCCCGGGGTGATCCTGAAATATGTGGAGCAGTTGCAGGCCCTGAAAAAAGCAGGAAAACTGCCCAAAGACCTGTGGATCACCAGCTCCGATAATTTCGCGTCCTGGGGTGGGGGCGGGCCCGAATACCATGTCGAAGACCTGACAAAGCTGTTTAAGGCGGTTGATTATGTATCTGTACATACCTACCCCATGCACGATACCCATTACAATCCGGCTT
>RDXT01000707.1 GCA_004292985.1 Bacteroidota bacterium | reverse complement strand
GCTACGCGGTCTCCCTGCTGCCAGGCTTTTTCTACCCGCTCCACTGCCCAGCGCAGGTTGATGGCGGTAGGCCGGGCTTCGCGCATGCGCGCGCACTGCAAACGCAGCCAGCTATCTGCATCGGGGCGATCTCCCGCCTCTATGGCAGCGAGGTACAGGCCACAGGCTGCTGTGGCTCCGATCAGCGGCGCTCCCCGCACCCACATGTCGCGGATGGCCCGGATGGCATCTTCGCAGCTGCGCAGTGTCGCAACTACAAGCTGGTGGGGCAATGCCCGCTGGTCAATAATTTCGATGAAGGGACTGTCAGCGCTAAACCAAATGGTTCTTGTAGGCAGGGACATACGTTGTATTCTATCATTTCCTGTCGCTAAATTTACACAGGAAATTCACTTTCAGACGCTCCTGACTCCATTAAGAAAAAGTATATGTCGCTTCATACCGCCTACGACCCCGAATTTTTCCGCGCACAAGGCCATCAGCTTATAGATACGCTCGCCGACTATTTACATAATAATTTGCAAGGAGTTGATAAACAGGTGATTAGCTGGCGGGAGCCGGAAGATGTGTATGAAGAGTGGCGCCGGGACGAAGGGGGCGATCCACAGGCTTTTTTCCGGCGGGTGCTGGAGCAGTCAACCCACACGCACCATCCGCAGTACATGGGGCACCAGATTTCGCCGCCAGTACCCATTACCGCGCTGGGCGGCTTGCTGGCCGACCTGATCAACAATGGCATGGGGGTCTATGAAATGGGTATGGCAGGCACAGCCCTGGACCGGAGGGTGTGCGAGTACCTGACCACTGCGATGGGCTGGGGACCTTCTTCGGGCGGATTTGTTACTGCGGGCGGTTCGCTGGGCAACCTCACGGCCCTGCTGGCAGCCCGGCAGGCGCAGGCGGGCTTCGATGCCTGGCAGGAAGGCGTGTATGAACATCAGCCGCTGGCGATTATGGTCTCGGCGCAGTCGCACTACTGTGTGTCGCGGGCCGCGCAGGTCATGGGCCTCGGAGAGGCGGGCGTGATCAAAGTACCTGTGGATGCACATTATCACATGCGAACCGATCTGCTGGAAGAGCTGTTCGCCGAAGCGGAACTTTCGGGCCGCAAGGTGTTTGCGGTGGTGGGGAGCGCCTGCACCACAGCTACGGGGAGCTTCGACGAGCTGCCCCCCATTGCTGACTTTGCCCGCCGTCATGGCCTCTGGTTTCATGTGGATGCGGCCCACGGCGGCGCTACGGTGTTTTCGGATAAGTACCGCGATCTGGTCAATGGGATTGAACTGGCAGACTCGGTCGTGATGGATTTTCACAAAATGATGCTGACCCCTGCCATTGCTACGGCGGTTTTGTTTAAAGAGGAGCGGCGTTCCTACGAGACATTTACCCAAAAGGCGTTTTATCTCTGGGACAAAGGACAGACCCAGGAGTGGTATAACCTGGCCAAACGTACATTTGAGTGTACCAAGCAGATGTTCGGGCTGAAGTTTTACCTGCTGCTGCGCACCTTTGGCACGGACCTGATCCGGGAGTTTGTGGATACGGTCTATGACCTGGCCAAAACCTTCGCGGCACAGATCGGGGCGCACCCCGGATTTGAGCTTGCGGTGCAGCCTGACTGCAACATTGTGTGTTTCCGCTACTGCCCGCCGGGTATGGATGCCGAAGCGTTGAATGAACTCAACCAGCACATCCGCAATGAGCTGCTGAGAGAGGGACATTTTTACCTTGTGCAGACCCGTCTGGGCGATACGCTCTGGCTGCGGGTGTCGCTGATGAACCCTTTTACGAGTGCCAAAATGCTCGAAACGCTGCTCGATGAAGCTGAAAGGCACGCAAAATTGCGGTTGGCGCAGGACTAAGTCTGTCAGAAAGGCATTTTTTGCGTATCTTTCGGGCAAACGCAAGCCGAATGCAAGAAGATAAATTTACCATCTTCGTAGTAGAGGATGATGAATGGTACCGGGAACTCCTGACATTTAACCTGGAGCTTAACCCGGATTACGAAGTAAAAAAGTTTGGAACCGGCTCAGACTGTTTACGGAACATCACTTCCCACCCGGATGTGGTCACACTCGACTACCGTTTGCCAGACATGGAAGGGGCTGAGGTGCTGCGCAAAATCAAGGAGTACGATCCCGATATCGAGGTGGTGATTGTGTCGGAGCAGGACAATATCGAAACGGCTGTGAACCTGCTGCGCCTGGGCGCTTATGACTATATTACCAAAACCCACGACATCCGCGACCGCCTGCTGAATGTTATTCACAACATCCGGAAAAACCGCTCGCTCAAAACGCGGATCAACCGCCTCCAGCAGGAAGTCGAGCAGAAATATACCTTTGAAAATACCATTATCGGCCAGAGTCCGGCCATCAAACGCATATTTGACCTGATCGAAAAGGCCATCAAGACCAATATTACGGTCATGGTTACGGGCGAGACCGGCACGGGTAAAGAGGTGGTCGCCAAGGCCATTCACTTCAATTCTACCCGCAAAGGTTATCCCTTTGTTCCGGTGAATATGGCCGCAATCCCCAGCGAACTGGTTGAAAGTGAGCTGTTTGGCCATGAAAAAGGCTCATTTACCGGAGCCAATATGCAGCGCGTGGGTAAATTTGAGGAGGCGAACAAAGGCACGCTGTTTTTAGATGAGATCGGCGAAATGGACATCTCTTTTCAGGCGAAGCTGCTGCGGGCCTTGCAGGAAAAAGAGATTGTGCGCATCGGTTCGAATAAAAT
>RDXT01000865.1 GCA_004292985.1 Bacteroidota bacterium | reverse complement strand
CAGCTGAAGTTGCATCTGTCTGCTGAAAATGACTGAACTGCCCTGTTTGCGGATCAAAATCGGCAGTGGTTATTCCCGTAGCAAAAAAGGCGATTTTATCCCCCTTCAGCGAAAAACGAATCCCAAATGCGTGCAGGATAGGGAAGGGTGCCACATTCAGCAGCGTCGTAACGGGATTCAGGTCGAGGCCGCCGGCATCGAGGCGATAGCTTTTCAGCGTAGCGATGCCTCCCGGACTCACAAAGGAAGGATTGGCCAGCACAATCCAGTAGGTATTGCCTTCGCAAAATCCCTGTGCTGCGAGTGTCCAGTCCTGCCCGATGGTCGTGCTGAACACCTGCACGGGCTGCACCACAGCGCCTTTTCCGCCCTGTGCCGCCATATCAATGACCGTGTATTGCGCCTGGGAATAGCCGTTTTGGGTCTGGGATGAAAAAATATAATAGCGGCTGCTACCCGGCTGAGGCACAAGCAGGACCCATTCGGGGTTAATCGGGATCATTGGCGTGCTGTTGATCAGTTCATGCTGGCCATTCCAGGCATAGGCACCGTCGGTGTAGAGCAGCAACTTGCCTGAGGCGTCACTGATGGTGGCAATATGGGGTGAAAGGGCCTGGTATCCACTGTCAACGGTGGTTGCAGCAGCCCCAAAATGGAGCCCGAAGCCATTTCCGATGGCCCAGTGGTAGCCTTCTCCCTGCGCCCGCACAGAGCAGGACAGCAGCAGGCCGGATAACATCAACAGCAGCAGTCGCATAGCAGCAGAAATAGTCAGAATCCAATATAGCTAAAGTGCTGCGATCTGCGAATTGTTTAACTCAGGTTGCCATAGATATCGGCTTTCACCACCCCTTTATCCAGCAAAAACCGAAGCACCTGTTCCCGCTGCGCCGCAGAGCCTTCATAGGCCCCCGTAAGGATGCCCCGATAGCTTTCGCCCCCGGCCTTTACCCGTGAGAGAATGGCCGTTTTCAGTTGCTCGAAGTCGCTTTCGCTTACTTTTGTCTTGGTTCTGCCCGTACACACATCGCAGACGCCGCAGGGCTGATGGTCCATTTCCCCAAAATACTGCTGGAGAAAGAGGCTGCGACAGACACTTTTATTTGCGATATACGCCAACATTTCCTGAAGCCGCCGCTCCTGCTGTTTCCGCAAAAAATCATATTTATCCCAGTTCATCTCGCGTTTGCTCAGGGCATGGCGCGGCCCCAGAAAGCGGATTTCAGGCTCGCTGCTTTCGGGCACAAAGCGGATCAGGTGATGCTCTGCCAGCCGGGACAGGCCCTGGAGAAGTTCTTCGCGGGGTATTTTGAGCTTGGCGGCCCAGAATTCCGGCAAAAAACGCACCTCACGCGTGTAAACCTCCCCGCCCGCCGTGCGCAGCAAAAAGTCTATCAGTTGTGCTTTGCCGGGGTGTTGCTGCTTATAGGTTATCACATCCTGGGGCGAGGCAGACACATAAACCGTAGCAAAATCATCTATATCTTCCTCCAGTTCTACGATCCGCTCCTGGTGCAAAATCCGCACAGCTGCATGAATGCGCATCCCACTTTCTCCGGTTGCCGCCACCAGCTCCGGGATACGGAAAGGCTTCGTAGCGCTCCCACCCCCGCTGTTCGGAATCTGGTAGTAATTGCACAAAAGCTGATAGACCTTCAGCAACTGCTCCCACTCCGGGTATTTTTCGCGGCTCCAGCGGATAAGGTCAGCTATATCGGGCGCGGAAGAAAAAGCAATGGCCAGGGCGGTGCTGCCGTCGCGTCCTCCGCGTCCTGCCTCCTGATAGTAGCTTTCAGGGTCGAAGGGCAGATTATAGTGAATGACAAAGCGCACATCCGGCTTGTCTATGCCCATACCGAAGGCGTTGGTAGCGACAATGATGCGGCAGCGGTTTTCGAGCCATTCGTCCTGCACATGGCTGCGCTCAGAGTTTTTCATGCCGCCATGATAGGCAAGTGCCTGAATACCAGCGTCCTGCAGGCGCTTTGCGATGGCCTCCGTCAGCCTCCGCGTACGCGCATAGATAATGCCTGCTCCCTTGAGCTTGGGGCTGCGCGTGATGTCGAGGATCCTTTGGGCCACATTTTCTTCTTCCAGCACAAAAAAACGCAGGTTGGGCCTCCGGAAACTCCCTGCAAAACGGCCCGCCTGTCGCAGCTCGAGTTTTTCCTGAATATCTGCCTGCACCTGTGGCGTCGCCGAGGCGGTCAGGGCAATCACCGGAACCTCCGGACAAATCTCTCTGATCCGTTTGATGTCGAAATAGGAAGGGCGAAAGTCGTAGCCCCACTGGCTGATGCAATGCGCCTCATCTACGGCCAGCAGCGATACATTCATCCGGGGCAGGCGCATCAGAAACATCTCGGTGCGGATCCGCTCAGGAGCGATGTAAAGAAACTTGTATTTGCCATCCATCGCCCGCTGCAAAACCCAGTCTATCTGGCTCTGGTTCAGGCTGGAATTAATACAGGCCGCTGCCACGCCCATTTTCTCCAGACGCTCTACCTGGTCTTTCATCAGGGCGATCAGCGGAGAAATGACCAGGGTCAGCCCCGGAAAACAGAGTCCTGGTACCTGAAAACAGACCGATTTGCCCCCGCCCGTAGGGAGCAGCGCCAGGGTATCTTTGCCCGAAACCACATGATTGATAATCTCCTCCTGAAGGGGACGAAAGGCTTCGTGGCCCCAATACTGGCGCAAAATATCGAGGGGCATCTGAGTGGAAGCGGACAAGGACACGGGAGATAACGTCTGCAGCACGCTGGCTAAATGCAGGCACTGTTGTGAAGGACAAAAGTGCATATTTATCGCCAAATAATGTAGCCTATGCGCAGATTTACGCTTGTGACAATCCCGTGCCTGATGATTTTGTGCTTCAGTTCATGTGTGGTTTACTCTCTCCAGATATCCGAACTCAAGCCCCTCCACCCCTCAAAGCCCCTCCTACCCCGGATTCAGCCCCGGATGGATGACGAATCCTTTCATGAGATGTCCAACCGCTACCCCGTCTGGAACAGCGACAGCATATTTGCCGGGTATGAGCTTTATTGGTCAGAGACATACCAGGATACACGTGTGCTGATGGAGCGACAGTTTGAGGGAAACCTTGCTCACGCCACAGGACCCATCTATGGCTATGCCGACTGTCGCCTGATTGCGCGAAACTATCACAATGCAGCTCCCGGGCTTACCGCCCTGAGCTGGCTTAGCATGGGTGCCCTCCCTTTGCTGGGTATGCCACACAGTGTATTCAAGCAGCAAACGGAGCTGGAAGTGCGGATATACACGACCAAAGGCGATCTGGCTGGAATTTATACCGGAACAGGTAGCGCCCGTTGCACCCAGGGGTTCTATATTTACACAGCAGATGCCAGGCGGCAGCTTTCGCTCCGGGCGACGCGCCTGGCGCTGGATGAGATCGGCGAAAAGATCCAAAAAGATACACCCCGCCTCAAAGAAGCTTTGCTGAAGGCGGGGTATCTGCCCTGAGCTTAGTCATCTGAAACCAGCTCCAGATCATCTTCCACAGGGAGGGCGTCAAAGCTGCCTTCGCGGTTTTGTTTGGCCAGGGTCCAGCCGTCGGTAGCGCCTGTCTGAAGCCAGAGAGAGGCAGAATGGCGAAGCACCTGTGCACCGATGGCAAACATTTCGTAGAAATGGGTCTCCAGTTCCGACACGGTCATCTCCGGGTGAATGTCGAAGTGGTTTTCGTGCTCGCATTTACCCGCCTGGGCTACGGTCATGTGCAAAGGCAGGCGGTGCTCGGGCGAAGTGAGCTTGCGGTCGTCATGGGCACGGGAGAAAAACTCCAGCTTCAGGCCGGGAAAGATATGATGAAAGTCGCTGGCGATTTGCGCGAGCGTTTTTTCGGAGGAAATGCGTAATTCCATATGTGTATTGGGTTAGGGGGCTAAGGACAATAACCCAATATGGAAAAAAATCCGGTTCGAAGGAATGTTTTATAGCAGAAAGCGGGGTGATTTTTCTCAGTCTCAGGAGGTATGATCGGATACAATTACCCATTTTCCGTCAATTCTCCGCCAAAGTAAGGTAAAATGACCACCTACATCCCCGATCTCGCGGGATAAATGCCATTTGCCTGCCATCCATGCGCTGTTAGGGCCTGTTGCTTCAAGGTGCAGGATCGTGAAGGTGAGCGTTCCCATGGTCTTCCGGTCCGGATAACGGCTGAGGTAGCGGTCATTCGTGGCCTGCCAGCCATAGGTAATGCCGTTGCTTCCGATAAATTTCAGGGAGTCGGAGTGCCAGTAGCCCTGCATAAAGGTGGGAATATCGCCCTGGTTCCAGGCTTTTTCCTGCATATCCATCACGGCAAGAATCGCTTCTGTATGCCGGGAGGCCAGCTTCTGCGCAGACAGCAGCACCGGCAGGAGGAGGAGCAAAATCAGCAGAGATCGTTTCATGCTTTGGGAGATGAAGTACGTACAGCCCTGATAATGAGGATACTACCAAAAATCACAAGCGGTATGCTCAGGATTTGTCCCATGTTGATCACTTCCAGGATGCGGTTGATCCATTCGGCTTCGAGGTGCTCTTGTTTCTCTTTGGTAAATTCGAGCAGAATCCGCGCGCCAAATACCAGTACCAGAAACCAGCCCGTGAGCAGACCTTGTTTTTTGGAAGCATTTGTGCGGAAAAACAACCATCCCAGCAGTCCGGCAATGCAGATATAAGCGATGGCTTCATACAGTTGGGTCGGGTGGCGCGGCACATGCACAAAGCGTCCATCGTCCTGGTTGAGCATAAACTGAAAAGCCCAGGGCACATCGGTCGGTTTGCCCACAATTTCGTGGTTAAAGAGGTTGCCCATCCGGATAAAGAAGCCACCGAGGGCAATGGACATCGCCAGGCGGTCGGTGATCCAGAGCATCGGCTTTTTGCTCACACGCTGCGACCAGAGCCAGAAAGCCAGAAAAAGTCCCGCAGCAGCCCCGTGACTGGCCAGGCCGCCTTTCCAGATCATCAGGATGTCGAGCGGGTGTTCGCGGTACTCAGGCCAGTCGTAAAAAAATACATGGCCCAGACGGGCACCGATGATCGTGCCCAGCACCATCGCCAGCAACAGGCTGTCGAGCCATATCTCCGGGACCTGCTCTTTGCGGAAAATGTGCCGGGTGATATAGTATCCGATCAGAAAACCTGAGGCAAACAGCAACCCATACCAGCGCAGGTGGATGGGGCCAATGCTGAAAATTTCAGGCCCAGGGGTCCATGTGATGAAAAGCAGAGGGTTCACGGGCAGTAATTTAGGCCAAACTTACTACATATTTATCACTTCAAACTCCACCCGGCGGTTTTTTTGCCTTCCTTCCGGGGTAGTATTGGGCGCAATAGGGCGATACATGCCATAGCCTTTGACTTTCAGGCGACCCGCAGCTACCCCGCGTTTGACCAGGTAATCCCGCACCGAATTGGCCCGGTTGATCGAAAGCTGCATTTTTTCATTTTTGTCACCCGTGTTGTCGGTATGGCCGCTGACCTGGATCGCTACCCTCGGATTTAGCTTCATAAAGGCTACCACCCGCTCCAGCTCGGCATTGGAGGCAGGCAGGAGGTTCCATTTACCCGTCTCAAAGTAGATGTTTTTCAGAATCAGGCTGCTCCCGATCCGGATCGGCTCCAGTTGGATATTTACCTCGACATTGTTTTCCAGCACGAGGCTGTCCATCAGCAGGTCCTGCCCATAAAACAGGTATCCGGGGGTTAAAGCATTGATACTCACCAGTCCGTAGGAGGGCAGGAGCATCAGGTAAGCGCCTGCGGCATCGGCCTGCACAGAGGAAAGCGAGTCGAGGGTTCTGTTATCTGTCAGCGTAATGATGGGGCTTAAGGGCTTTCCGGTGGTTTTGTCGCGAACCAGGCCCGAAAGTACCGGAGGGGTAACGAAGGGGCGCACACCTTCGCGGTCCGGATCACTGAAATTGACCATCCAAAAGTCGCCGCTCCCCGCATGTCCGGGTAATTTGCCCGATTTAGGGTCCTGCACAGCCTGTCCTAAGGTAAGAAAACCGCCTTTGGGCAGTTCCACAACCGCATTCAGCATCTCTTTGCCTTCATAACCGAGGGTGCGCGACCAGGTCCGCTCCCCATAGGTATTCACTTTGATCAGCCAGCCATCAAAATAGCCGCCGTTAAACTCTACTTCACCCTGTCCGGCCAGCGATTTGGAGGTACCTACGGCCAGATAGCCGCCATCTGCCGTCTGGATAAGGTCACTCATGCCATCGGCGCGGTTGCCGCCATAACTTACGCTCCAGATCAGCGCGCCATCCGGGGCAATTTTAAACAGCCAGGCATCGCCTTCGCCCCGGTGAAAGGGCAGGTGCATCGTGCCGGAAAAAGAGGTTCCTGCCAGCACAATATTTCCTTCTGTATCGCGGATGGCCGCGTGAATATCGTCATTGTCTTCGCCGCCATAACTGGCCTGCCAGCTGATATCGCCTTTTTCATCTACTTCTGTCACCCACACGTCCTTGCGGCCCAGGGCCTGCTTTACGTCTTTGTCGCGGGAGTCGGAAGAATGGACCAGCATCAGGGTGCTGTCGCTGAGCGGCAGCAGGGCAGAGAGTTTTTCATTGCCTGAACCGCCGTAGTGTTTTTCCCAGAGCAGGCGGCCATTGCTGCTCAGGCGCAACAGCCAGCTATCGAGTCCACCGTGGTGCAGGGATTGGGCATCGCCGTCGGGAGAGGCCGTTTCGCCCCCGATAAATATTTCTCCGGCAGGCGTAATCAGCGCACACAGGCCCCGGTCGTCGCCGCTGCCGCCAAAGGTTTTGCTCCACAGCAGCTCTCCGGTAGCGCCGATCCGGACCACCCACACATCGCTGCCACCGCGGTTGCCGGGCACATCTCCATCTGCCGAGCTGCTGCTGCCCACCATCAGGTAGCCGCCGTCGGGGGCCACAATCAGGTCCGACAGTTCGTCCATTCCGCTGCCGCCAAAGGTGCTTTTCCAGAAATACCGCCCCTGGGTAGCGTATTTAAACAGGACTACATCGCTGCCTGCGCCGTGGTTGTCTTTGCCCAGACCTTCCCGCGAAAGCACCTCTCCCGCCAGGATCAGCGTACCATCTGCCCGATAAATCAACTGCACCCCCTTATCAAATCCGGTTCCGCCAAAATATTTCTGCCAGAAAGCGACCTGTGCAGGAAGGAGAGACAGGCTCATGAGGGAAAACAAGAGGGCAGAAAGGAGTTTCTTAACGGTCTGCATACATTTCTCGGATAAATTCAGCTTCGAATAGCTCCCGTGTCTGCGGGAAACTGTTTTTGGCAATCTCCAGCCAGCGGCTCCGGCTGATCCAGGCCACCGCTTCGATGGATTCTTCGATCTGCGGGGCCAGGGTTTCGGAAGAATCGGAGCGCATGCGGTACCAGTGCGTCGTTTTCAGCATCCACACGTCGCGGTGGGGGTAGGTATGGTAGGTTTCGCAGAGTTTGTCCTCTACCTGAAGCTTTTTAAGTCCGGTTTCCTCCTGCACCTCGCGCGCTGCGGCTTCGACCGGGCTTTCATTCGCCTCAATTTTGCCTTTGGGGAGCGTCCATTTGCCCTGGTTAAAGATGCAGAGATATTCTTTTTTCTCATTCACCACCAGTCCGCCTGCCGCAGCGATCGGTTTGAAGTGGGAAATGAAGTCGCGTAGCGTCTGGTCCATCTCATGCCGGCCGGGAAAAACGAAGGTGAGGGTAAGCCCCGACTCGCGGAACTGCTCACTTCCCTGGAGGGAAAAGAGTTCTTTATCCAGTTTTTTCCCCTGAACGGCCTGTATATATACCTGACTATCAGGGGCTATACTGGAATTTTTCACCTGAGTCAGCAGTTCCTCCAGGCTGATGCTGTGAAAATGATAGGAACGTGCTGCATCTTGCACTTCGAATTGAAGACACAGGTTCAACGCAAAAATTTTCATACTTTCACCCTCTCAACCGGATATATGATGGAAAATAGCAAAATAGCAGCGCATTTGTTACAAATCAAAGCCGTGCGCCTGAGTGTTTCCGAGCCTTTCACCTGGGCTTCGGGCTGGAAATCACCCATTTACTGCGACAACCGGCTTGCGCTGTCCTACCCTGAAGTACGTAAAGACATCGTGCAGGGATTCGTGGAGGAGATTCGCAGACTGTATCCGCAGGCTGCGGGGCTGGCGGGGGTCGCTACGGGCGCCATTGCCTGGGGAGCGCTGGCAGCAGAGCAGCTGGGTCTGCCGTTTATGTACATCCGCAGCCAGGCCAAGGGGCACGGTCTGCAAAATATGATCGAAGGCCGGATCGAAGAAGGCGCTTCGTATGTCGTGATCGAGGACCTGATTTCGACCGGAAAAAGCAGCGCACAGGCGGTGCAGGCCCTTCAGGCAGCCGGAGGCAAGGTTCTCGGCACATTGGCGATCTTTAGCTATGGCTTTCCGCAGGCGGAGCAGGCATTTGCCGCTACCGGCACCGGATTTTCTTCGCTGACAAACCTCAGCACACTTTTGCAGAAAGCGGCAGAATTTGACTATCTTCGTCCCGAAGAACAGGAGGCTGTTTTTACCTGGCAGCAAAACCCTGAAGCGTGGACAGGAAGTGCCGCGTAGTCATCTTACTAATTGCTTGTACATGAGCCAGTTTCTCGATACGATCCAACAGAGCCAGATTCAGCAGTACATCCGCGATGTGCGCAGCTACGCGGGTGAGATGACCATCGAAATATATCCTGAGCACCTGCTGCCTGTGATGAACCTGCTGAAGGACTCCTTCGGATTTAACTATCTGGTGGACATCACGGCTACGGACAACTATACCGACGAAGAACGTTTTGAGGTGTCTTACAACCTGGTGAGCATCGCCCATAGCCAGCGCCTGCGTGTGAGCCTGCGGGTCGGAGAAGAACATCCGGTGGTGGAGACCGTGGTGCCGCTCTGGCCTTCGGCGGAATGGCAGGAGCGCGAGGCATTCGATATGGTGGGCATTCGCTTCCAAAACCACCCCGACCTGCGCCGCATCTATATGCCTGAAGACTTTGCCTGGCACCCGCTGCGCAAGGAATTTCCGCTGCTGGGTATCCCCGGATCTATTTCCCTGCCGGAGAAAGACGGTCCGAAGGAGTATAAGTGATTTTGGGGGCTCGCGTAAGGGCCTTACTTCGGCTTTAGCCGGAAACAGAATGATGTCCTATGCCAAAGATTTTCATGCTATGGCTAATCTTCGCTTCAGGCTTTACTTCCTATAGCCCTGACGAACGCGACATTTACGGGCAAGTCATTCGCGACTTTGTGGACAAGGGTATGCATGAGAACGGCTCAAATGGCCGACCTGCCACGCTTCTTATCCGCAAGCGCCCGGCTAACTTTGATGTTAATCGGCTGCAACAAGATACGGGCGCTTTCTCCAGACTAAGATCAGCATACAGGCAACTTGATCTGGCGACATTCCATACGCTTCTGGAAAAAAACCAGGCAAATCCAAACAGCGAAGCGATAGAGATACAAGGTGTCCAGGTGGTAGTAATTGACTCAGATATACAGTTGAACCAGGAGGCGAGTTTTTCAATGTATCCTGATTGGAATGGCCAGATACTGGAGTTTTCTCCTATTGGGTTTAATGATGAACACACACAGACCCTGTTATACGTTGGTTTTGAATGGGCCCCAATAGCAGGAGGAGGAGCGTATTTTATTTACGAAAAGAAAGGCAGGCACTGGAAAAAGAAGAAAATGATTCCGGTGTGGGCTGCGTGACAGAGCAGATTGCCCCATCTGCTCTAAGCCCACCAAATAAGCAACACACGCACCTCCGCCCTCCTGTGATTTTTTACCCCCACCTGCGAATCATTGGGAAAATCTTTGGTACTTTCCCTCTGACGCATGGACATTCAGGAACAAAACAGGC
>RDXT01000706.1 GCA_004292985.1 Bacteroidota bacterium | reverse complement strand
ATCCGCTCACAGGCAGGGAAATGAAATAGATCAGGGTCGCCCATCCGTCGGTAAACAGGCTCACAATCAGGGTCTGGAGCAGATAAAACAGCGGAAACAACACCATGGCCATCACAAATTTGACGGAAGTGTGAAAATGGTCGTCGGCAAACTTGCTTTCGGTTACTCTGCGGGCAATTTCATGGGGAATGACATGGTTTACCACCGCATACAGGTGCACAGGCAGGCCTGCCAGCAGCAATAGCTTCTGCACGATAAGCCCCAGAAGGTTGTAGGGGTAGTTTTCAACCACATGGTCGCGCAGGCGGAGGTTTTTCAGTTCCTGGCTGTATTTCGGGACCAGCTCTGCCAGTTCGGGCAGCAGGGGGTCTTTGGCTGTAATGTGATCTTCGACCGTTTGAACCAGTTTTTTCCCGGCCTGAAGTTCACTGTCTAAAGCGTTCTTATTCAGCCCCATACGTGCCACGGTATGCCGGGTAGCGATCTGCCGCACCTGCTCGGTCAGCTCATAGGTATCGTCTAAGCTGATGTGGATCATCACGTCCTTCATGGCTGCGGCCAGGTCCTGGTTCAGGCGGAGGTATGCCTTGGGCGGCGACTCCTGGTACAGTTCATAATAGGCTGAAATATCTATCGGTTCGCCATATTCCAGCAAAAAATCAGAGCGGACTTTGAGGTGGTTTTTATAATACTGACCCACCGGAATCACCCATACAGGCTCTTTAAAGGCCCATTTTTCCGCTGTTTGAAAAGCCATGCGGGCCAGTCCTTTCTGCAGGGGGCGCAACTGGTATCTCCGGTTGTGGTTGCCTTCCGGGAAAATAATCATGCAGCCATTGGAGTGAGACAATTCCTCCACGACCCGCTCAAAAATCTCCGTATTCATCCGCACCGAGTCGAGGCCGTCGCGGGTACGGTAAATGGGCAGCATTTTTACCCCCCGGAGAAATTTGTCGAAGCGGCTGTTAAATACATCAGCGCGGGTCATAAACAGTGGCTGCCGCTTAGGAGAGGTCCAGACCGAGGCATTTAAGGCATCCATCAGCGCATTCTGGTGGTTGGAGGCATAAATAACCGGAACGTTTTCGCGCGTCAGGCGGTTCACCACCTCATAGCGGCGGTAAAATATCTTCATCAGCCCCCGAACGAGGGACTTGAGCAAAGAATAATGAAGGAGTAGTTTAAGCGGCTTCATATTTGGCAGGATCAAAACGGGCCCAGATGGTAGCGAGGATAAAGCCGGAAATAATGTGCCAGATGCCCCAGAAGGCTGCAATCATGGCCATGCCGCCCAGACCATTAAAGATCGGGCTGAAGATCAGTGCCAGGGCCAGACCAGAGTTCTGGATGCCGGTTTCGATGGAAATGGCCCTGCGGTCTGCTTCTTTGAGTCGGGTCGCCATCGAAAGAAAATATCCCTGTGCAAGGGCGCAGAGGTTGTGCACAGGCACCAGCCACCATACATACTGAAAGTAGTTGAGCACAAATGAAAAATTAGCACCCAGCGCCGCCGCCAGATAGCCTGCGAAGAGCAGCATCGAAATAATCTTGACCGGACGGAAAATCCGCGCGGTAAACTCCGGAAAACGCTGTGCCACCCACATCCCGATGGCCATCGGCAGCGCGAGAATCAGCACGATGGTCACGACCACATCCTTCGGATCAATGGAAATGGCCTGCATCAGTTCGGCTGCGGGCGGGTAAAACTGCGACCAGAAGGCGAAGTTAAGGGGTGTGGTAAGGATCGCCAGCAGGGTTGAGCCGGCAGATACGCTCACCGAAAGGGCGATATTTCCCTTCGCCAGCGAAGTGAGGAAGTTGGAGAGGTTGCCTCCGGGGCAGCAGCCCACCAGCATCATGCCCAGGGCCATGCTGGGACAGGGTTTCAGCAGCCACACCAGGCCCAGACTCAGGATCGGCAGCAGCACTACCTGGGAGAGCAGGCCGATCAGCGGGCGGCGCGGGTCGCGGAGAATCTCGGCAAAGTCGGAGAGCTTCACTTCAAGCGCCACTCCGAACATGATAAAAAAGAGCACAAAACTCAGGAGAAGAATTCCTTCGGGAGAGAAATTCAGCCGGACAGCATCGAGGGTTTCACACATAGTTGTTAATCCTTTACACGGTTGAGCGCCAGGGCCTTCAGCATCCAGTTGGGAAGCGGTTTTTCCGGATCCCGCTTGGACACATTAAGATACCAGCCCATTTTTTTGGCAATGGGTAATTTTAAGGTTTCAACAAATTCGATGAGTGTTCCGTCCAAGTCCTCAATATACGAAAATTGTCCGGATGCCTCACCCATGTCGAAAACTTTTCCCAAAGCGGTGGCACTATCAACTGTAAAAGGGAAGCCTGCCTCCGCGCATTGTTCACGCAGGGCGTCCATGCCCGATATATCGAAACAGAGGTGAATAAAGCCCAGATCGCCCCACTGGCGGCCTTCGAAGATCTTGCGCGGGTTGCGGTCGAGGGCCTGAATCAGCTCGATATGGGTTTTGCCAAACATATTGCTGAAAATGCCTTTGCGAGGCGCTGTGTGCGAAAGCAGCACGCGGCGGAACTGTCCCTGACCGCCGGGCAGGTGAGCCAGGTCCGCAAAAGCGCCTTTTTTGTCATAGACCACCTCATCATAGCCCAGCAGGCCACTGTACAGGCGCAGCGCCTTATCTATATCGGAGACACCGATCATACAGCCGCTGACACCGCCCGTTACCGCGCGTGTATTGGCAAACCAGCTTTCATTTGTTACGACC